>JAAYRP010000217.1 GCA_012518715.1 Alcaligenaceae bacterium
CGATATACAGTTCAGATTTGGCCGGATCTTTTTCCTGACAGTCAGCCAGCTTACCGGGCAAGCCTGCACCTTCTAGTACACTTTTTCGTCGAGTGACCTCACGCGCTTTACGTGCCGCTTCACGCGCTCGCGCGGCTTCGATAATTTTATTACATACCGCACGCGCATCAGCCGGGTTTTCTAGCAACCATGTTTCCAAAGTACGGCTTACCGCTTCCTCTACCGCAGGGCGCACCTCGCTAGAGACTAGCTTATCTTTAGTCTGGCTGCTAAATTTCGGCTCGGGAACCTTAACAGAAAGCACACAAGCTAAGCCTTCGCGCATATCATCACCCGTGGTGTCGACCTTTGCGCGTTTGGCTAGCTCATTATCGTTAATGTATTTATTTAAAACGCGTGTCATTGCTGCACGCAAACCGGTTAGGTGGCTACCACCATCTCGCTGCGGGATATTATTAGTAAAGCACAGCACGTTTTCGGCATAGCTGTCATTCCACTGCATGGCGACCTCCACCCCTACCATCACACCCCCGGCATCTGACTGTGTGCTCACAGAAAACACATTCGGGTGCAGTGTGCTTTTACCTTGGTTAATGTACTCCACAAAGCCTTTGACGCCACCCAAAAAGGCGAAATCCTCTTCTTTGCCTTGGCGCTCATCAACCAAACGAACCTTAACCCCATTATTTAAAAAGGACAGCTCGCGTAAGCGTTTAGCTAAGATCTCGTAATGGTAGTTAATATCGGTAAAAATCTCATGGTCAGCTAAATAACGTACCCATGTACCCGTTTTTTCTGTATCTCCAACTACTTGTAACGGTGCTACGCGCTCACCACGCTGAAAGCGTAAATGGTGTTCTTTGCCATTACGCCAAATGGTTAAATCCAACCACTCCGACAAGGCGTTAACACAAGAAACCCCTACCCCGTGTAGACCACCTGACACTTTATAGGAGTTTTGATCGAATTTACCCCCTGCATGCAGCTCCGTCATGACAATTTCTGCGGCGCTACGATGCTCTTCATCATCACGGTGAATATCCGTAGGAATACCACGCCCATTATCTCGCACCGAAATACTATTATCGGCATGAATGGTCACCACAATATCATCACAATGGCCAGCTAAGGCTTCATCAATCGCGTTGTCCACCACCTCGAACACCATGTGATGCAAACCCGTACCATCAGACGTATCGCCGATGTACATGCCGGGGCGTTTTCGTACCGCCTCCAGCCCTTTAAGCATCTTAATCGAATCCGCACCGTAATCGGGTTGGTTAGTCGTTGTTTGATCTACCATGAATATATTTACCTGTAGTGAGTCATGCAGCTAGCTACCGCTAGCCGTTCCACGTTTTTTAATCCGAAACGGAATTAAATGCGCATGGGCATAACTACATATTTAAATGCATCTTCTTCGGGCAAGGTAACAAGCACAGAAGCATTGGAGTCCGGTTGTACAGACCAGCGCACATCCTGCGTTTTGGTATTAGCTAATACATCTAATAAATAGCTAACATTAAAACCCACATCTAAAGACTCATAGGCATAATCGACCTCGAGTTCCTCTCGGGCTTCTTCTTGTTCCGCATTCGATGCAGAAATTTTCATTTGATTCTCACCCAACTGAATACGCACGCCACGTAGCTTATCTGTGGTCAGAATCGCTGCACGCTGTAAACACCCTTGAAGCGCTTCGCGGTTCATCACAAAATGACGTGTATAAGAAGTGGGAATCACACGTGTGTAATCCGGGAATTTGCCCTCTACGAGCTTGGTAATCAGCTCCACGCCATCAAAATAGAAACGCATCTGGTTTGCCGCGACCTCTATCTGAACAGGCGATTCGCTATCATCCAATAACCGTTGCATCTCTAATACGGTTTTACGTGGAACAATGACATCTTGCTTGTTATCAATACCTTGTGCTTCGGTAGCATGGTGCGCCAAACGGTGCCCATCCGTAGCCACCGTACGTAATAAACCCGGCTCAAATACAAACAGCATACCATTAAGGTAATAGCGGATATCCTGCTGAGCCATCGCAAAATGCACGGTATTCAACAAATGTTTAAGCGCCTTTTGTTCCAAAGCAAATGAAACATCCCATTGCGCTGGTTGTGCCAAAGTAGGAAAATCGCCGGCATCCATCGTTTGTAAAGCAAAACGGCTACGCCCAGACTGAATCAATAGCTTGCCGTCCTCGAGTGATAAAGAGACCTCGCCACTACCAGGCAATGCTCGCAGAATATCTAACAGTTTTCGAGCTGCCACCGTGGTCGATACCATGTCATCACCCACGCCAAAATCAGCATGCGTTGTTATCTGCACCTCTAGGTCTGTAGCAATAAAGGACACACGACTGCCCTCTTTGCGCAGCAAGATATTTGCCAAAATAGGCAATGTATGCCGACGCTCAACAATTCCGACTACCGTCGTTAATGGTTTCAGTAGCGCATCGCGCGAGGCTTGTACGAGTAGCATAGTTATCCTTTTAGAGTTTGTTCTAAAATATGTAATGAGTGGTTTAGTTCGCTGTCATTACGACGCGCTTCAGATATTTTGCGTACCGCATGTAATACCGTTGTGTGATCGCGCCCCCCAAACAAATCCCCAATCTCTGGTAAGCTTTTCTGTGTTAGCTCTTTGACCAGATACATCGCAATTTGACGAGGCACAGCAATATTCGCGGGGCGACGCTTGGAATACATATCAGAGACTTTGATTTTGTAAAAATCCGCCACCGTTTTTTGTATATTTTCTACCGTAATCTGATTATTGGAAACGGAAAGTAGGTCTTTTAGAGCCTCTTTACACAAATCTACCGTTAGCTCGTTTTTTTCATGAAATCGAGCATAAGCGGCTACCGTGCGCAGCGCGCCCTCGAGCTCACGCACATTGCTACGCAAATGCTTAGCAATAAAAAAAGCGACCTCTTTAGGCATGAGCATATTTTCAGCCTGTGCTTTACGTAGCAAAATCGCTACACGCATCTCCAGTTCTGGTGGCTCAATATGCACAGTCAACCCGGAGTCAAAACGGGAAATCAAACGACTTTCAATGTTTGATAGCTCCTTAGGGTAAGTATCAGAGGTAATAATGATTTGCTTGCGTTGAGCCACCATTGCTTCAAACGCATAGAAGAACTCTTCTTGAGTTCGGTTTTTACCTGCAAAAAACTGAATATCATCAATCAACAACAAATCCAGCGAATGATAATAGTGCTTGAACTCATCAAACGCTTTACGCTGATAAGCTTTCACCACATCTGACACATACTGATCCGCATGCACATACCGTACTTTTACTCCACGCCCACGTGCCACCATGGCATTACCCACCGCATGGATTAAATGCGTTTTACCTAAACCCACGCCACCATATAAAAACAACGGGTTATAAGAAGTACCCGGGTTTTCTGCAACCTGTAGGGCAGCGGCACGCGCGAGTTGATTCGCTTTACCCGTAACAAAGTTATCAAAACTAAGGTCCGGATTAAGGCGAGACTGATCCACAGCCACAGTTGGGGCCACCACAGCCGATACGGGCTGAGCCTGGTAAACAGAAGGTATAGCACTCGAATCCGAAGTCGCATCGCCGCTGACCATAGTTTGCCGTAAGCTTTGAGCCGTAATCATAGGTTGGGGTGCCGCTGTAGACTGAGCAAGCTCAAGCTGTAATTCAACCGGAACCCCAAACCACTCTGTCGCAATCTCTTGGATACGGTGAGAAAAATTTTTACGTACCCAGTCCAATTTAAAACGATTAGGCGCAGCCATACGCAAGACCGCCGATTCTTGGTCAAACTCCAAGGGCTCAAGCGGCTTAATCCATGCGCTGATTTGTTGAGGTGGTAGGTCTTGTTCTAGACGCTGTACACAAGAAAGCCAAAATTCATTCATTTTTTTCACTATATAGCAAACCTTAATTCTACCTCTACCACACCGACTTATCCACAGGCTAACTGTAAATTATCCACAGCCTCTACTGCGTTTTTGTGGAAAAAACACACACCCTCTCGAAAACCCCGTCCTCTTTCAGGTAAAATTGCGGCGAACCGGCTTTGTTTTGGTGCTTAGCTATTGACTAAATAGTTAAAACTTGCTGAAATAATAGTCTTTTGTAGATTTTTTGTTGCCAGAAACCTAGTTTTGCCGTTAACTCGATTATTTAATACCAATTAAATAGAGATTTATCAGGGGTTAGGTTTGGTCTTTTAGGCGTTTTCTGGCGGCACTTTTATTTGTGGACTAACCATGAAACGCACATATCAACCTTCAGTTACCCGTCGCAAACGCACGCACGGTTTTCGCGTACGTATGAAAACCCGTGGCGGCCGTGCCGTTCTTAACGCTCGCCGCTCTAAAGGCCGCAAGCGTTTAGCCGTTTAATCGGCAAGCAGGTGCCTTCTTGGCACGTACTGGAAAGGTCGCATTATTTACATGCGTACTGACTATCCAGCCTCTGCACGATTACATCGCCCCTCCGAATACGCTTCTGCACTCAAAGGCAGGCGTATAGCAAGAGGGGCTTTGTTTGTGCTTAACACCCCGCGTCAGTCACCCGTTGGCCATACCGCTCGACTCGGTTTAATCATACCCAAACGTCTTGCAGCCCGAGCTGTAACACGCAACACCATCAAACGCGTTATTCGCGAAGCCTTTCGCTTACAGCGACCTTATCTACCCCCTAGAGACCTCGTCTTTCGCCTGCACAGCAAGGTTCCTGACACGTCTTTACGGCAATTGCGAAAACTCGTGCGAGCAGAAGTCGATGACCTTTTAAAAAAGGTCCGGTAATGAAAACCATATTAATAGGCTGCGTTCGTTTTTACCAAATCGCAATCAGTCCTTGGTTGGGACGAAATTGTCGGTATTTTCCTACGTGTTCAGCCTATACTATCGAAGCCATTGAACAACATGGTGCTTTACGTGGGCTTTGGTTAGGATTAACACGCATTAGCCGCTGCCACCCTTGGGGTCGTAGCGGCTACGACCCGGTTCCACCGAAAAAAAAGCACTAATTCATTAACATTACCCGATAAGCCCCTATTTAAGTAAATCGACCAACTGGTCTACACTTAACGTTTGCTTATTCTTTGTATAACAGGCGCTATGGATATTCGACGCACCATCCTTTGGATGATCTTTTCCTTTTCGCTCCTGCTCCTTTGGAATAACTGGCAAGAGTACAACGGCAAACCTTCTTTGTTTGCCAATGCTCCCGTTACCGAAGAGCAGTCAGCCAACACCACGCCGGCCTCAGCGGCGGACACCACCGTACCTCAGGCCCTCAGCAGCACCAGTACAGCTCCCACTTTACCTGAAAGCGCGGTAGCCTCTGCTGATACTGAAATTATCACGGTGACCTCTGATGTGTATAAACTCAGCTTCGACACCATCGGTGCCCAACTGGTACGAGCCGAGCTGCTTAATTACGCATCACCCGATGAAAATGCAGAGCACATGACGCTACTGGATAATTCCGCGACCTCTACCTATCTAGCTCAAACCGGAGTGGTGGGCGCGCCAGCAGGGCAGTCATACCCCACTCACCTTACCCCATTTCGCTTGGTTTCGGAGCAAACCGACTTGCAATCAGGGCGTTTAGATATTGTTTTTGAGGCCACAGCTGATCAGGTTCGCGTTCTCAAAACCTATACCTTAACCGAGGGTAGCTACGATATTAAGGTTTCTCACCAAATCGAAAACCTCAGCGATCAGCCGATTACCCCATCGATTTATCTGCAACTGAGTCGCGATGGCAACAACCCCCCCGACTCCTCTAAGCTCTACCGCACCTTTACGGGCCCTGTAGTCTACTCTGAAGACGATAAATTCCAGAAAATCGGTTTTTCCGATATCGATAAAAATAAAGCCAAGTACACCCAATCCGCAGATAACGGCTGGGTAGGCATGGTGCAACATTATTTTGCCTCTGCTTGGGTTCCTCCTCAGGGTCTAGAGCGTAAAAATGAGATTCTACGAGTTGCTAATAACCTCTACGCCGCACGAACCATTTTACCGGTTGGCACCTTGGCAGCTGGCGAAAGCAAAACCATCACCGCCGATCTTTGGGTAGGCCCCCAAGATCAAAAAGCCATGAGTGCCGTTGCCAAAGGCCTGGATCTTGTGGTGGATTATGGTTGGCTAACTATTATCTCTAAACCCCTGTTTACCATCTTAACTTGGTTACACAGCCTGATTGGTAACTGGGGCTGGGCAATTGTGCTACTGACCGTCTTAATTAAACTGGTCTTCTATCCGCTTTCTGCTGCCAGCTATCGCTCCATGGCAAAAATGAAACAAGTCACCCCACGCATGCAAGCCATTCGTGAAAAATATGCGGACGACAAGGTTAAACAAAACCAAGCCATGATGGAGCTCTACCGCAACGAAAAAATCAACCCATTAGGCGGTTGTTTACCCATGCTGGTACAAATTCCCGTCTTTATTGCACTGTACTGGGTGTTACTCGGTAGCGTAGAAATGCGTGGCGCACCATGGATTTTATGGATTCAGGACTTATCTGCCCGTGACCCATGGATGATCTTACCCGCTATCATGATGCTCACTATGTTCTTGCAGATCAAGCTCAATCCCACCCCGCCTGATCCAATGCAAGCCAAGGTCATGATGATTATGCCTTTGGTGTTTGGGGGGATGATGTTCTTCTTCCCAGCTGGGTTGGTACTCTACTGGGTAGTGAACAACGCCCTATCTATCGCCCAGCAACAATACATCACGAGCCGAATCAACAAAGAGGAAGCCGCAAAAAAAATCGGCTAATACCTTTTTTCTGCTCAAGCAAAAGCCTTCGTTTTTTACGAAGGCTTTTTTATGCTCCATAAATAAAAACTATCGCGCCCTTCAATATAATCAATTCAAACAATATTTTATTTGCGATAGACTAGCTATATCAGACTTACTCATGTAATTAGGAGACTCGCTATGACAAAACGCACGATCACCACGGCCGCTGGCGCACCCGTTAGCCATAATAACAACTCCATGACCGCCGGCCCACGTGGCCCCGTGTTACTGCAAGACACATGGCTTTTAGAAAAACTGGCTCACTTTAACCGCGAACGTATCCCTGAGCGCGTCGTACACGCCAAAGGGGCTGGTGCTTTTGGCCACTTTACCGTCACCCACGACATTAGCCAATACAGCTGCGCCGATGTTTTTAAAATGGGGAAAACCACCCCCGTTTTAGCGCGCTTTTCTACCGTAGCCGGTGAAGCAGGAGCGGCAGATGCCGAGCGTGATGTGCGCGGGTTTTCCTTAAAGTTTTATACCGAAGAGGGAAACTGGGACTTAGTAGGTAATAATACCCCTGTGTTCTTTATTCGTGACCCGCTTAAATTCCCCGATTTTATCCACACACAAAAGCGCGATCCACGCACCCATTTACGCAATATGAACGCCGCGTGGGATTTTTGGTCGCTTAACCCCGAATCCTTGCATCAAGTCACGATTTTAATGAGTGATCGAGGTTTACCTAAAAATTTCCGTCAAATGCATGGCTTTGGCTCGCACACCTATAGCCTAATCAATGCCGATGGGGTACGCCACTGGGTAAAATTTCATTTTAAATCCCAGCAAGGAATCGCTAACTATACTAACGAAGAAGCCGCACAAGTGGTCGGCCAAGACCGCGAAAGCGCCATTCGGGATCTCTTTGAAAACATCGAAGCCCAAAATTTCCCGCGGTGGAACTTACGCATTCAAGTGATGACCGAGGAACAAGCTAACACCTATCACATCAACCCCTTTGATCTAACAAAAGTGTGGCCTCATGGTGATTTCCCACTCATTGATGTAGGTGTGCTCGAGCTTAACCAAAACCCAGACAACTACTTTGCACAAATAGAACAAGCCGCGTTTAGCCCAGCCAATATCGTTCCCGGCATTGGTTATTCCCCTGACCGCATGTTACAAGGCCGTCTCTTTGCGTATGGTGATACCCAGCGTTACCGCTTAGGCATCAACCACCATCAAATCCCTGTCAACGCTCCACGCTGCCCTTTCCATAACAGCTTTCACCGTGATGGCGCCATGCGTGTAGACGGTAACCAAGGTGCTAAACCTAACTACGAGCCAAACAGTGCGAATACTTGGCAGGAATCCAGTTATAATGAACCTCCATTAGCCCTAGATGGCCAAGCTGCAGACCATTGGAACCACCGCGAAGACGCGGATTACTACTCCCAGCCCGGCGACTTATTCCGCCTAATGAGCACCGAACAAAAACAGCAGCTATTCAATAATATTGCCGATGCGTTTGCCGGCGTAGACGAGGCCATTATCCAACGTCAATTACAGCATTTTCACCAAGCAGATCCAGCTTATGCCCAAGGCGTACGCGAAGCCCTTGCCCAACGTAACGCTTAACTCCTAAAGATAAGTCGGGTCTGCTCTTAATTACAACTATGAGCATAACCACTTATCCTATCGCAGCAATTGCCACAGCCCCCGGACGCGGGGGCATTGGTATTGTCCGTATTTCCGGTCCAGATCTAAGTGGCTTTGTACACGCTTTTTTCTCACAGCCACTGCGTCCCCGCCACGCTCACTTCCTTCCTTTTAATGATGCCCACGGTCAAGCCATTGATGAGGGTATCGCGCTTTATTTCAAAGCACCCCACTCTTATACTGGCGAAGATGTGCTTGAGCTCCAAGGCCATGGCGGCACCGCCGTTTTACGCCGTGTGCTAGCTCGTTGCTTTGAGGTTGGCGCTGCTTTTGGTTTACGACACGCTGCTCCTGGCGAATTCACCCAGCGTGCTTTTCTAAATGACCGCATGGATTTGGCCCAAGCCGAGGCCGTCGCCGACTTAATCAACGCCTCCTCAGAAGCGGCAGCCAAAGGGGCGATGGCCTCTCTCAGTGGGGCTTTCTCCAACCAAATTAACGCACTGGCAGACCGTATTATTCATTTGCGCATGCTAGTAGAGGCCACGCTCGATTTCCCCGAGGAAGAAATCGATTTTTTAGAAAAATACCAAGCTGCAGAGCAACTACAAAGTATCCACGATGAGCTGCAATCCTTACGCCGTCACGCCAAACAAGGCCAAGTCATGCGCGATGGGCTACATGTGGTTCTAGCAGGACAACCCAACGTTGGTAAGTCCAGCTTATTAAATGCTCTTGCTGGTGATGAGATCGCTATTGTCACCGATATTGCTGGCACAACCCGTGACCGAGTCACTCAGCTGATCCACATCGATGGCGTCCCCATTCATATTGTCGACACAGCGGGTTTGCGTGAAACAGAAGACACCGTTGAAAACATCGGTATTCAACGCTCCTGGCAAGAAATTGCCAAAGCAAATGTTATTTTGCATTTAATCGACGCTCGCCACCCGAATGACGACTCTGATCAAACTATTATTTCTCGCTTACCACAGCATACACCTACCATACGGGTGTATAACAAATGCGACTTATTAGAAACGAGTCACCTCGACCTTCTACCAAAAGAAAATGATTCTCATTTACG
>JAAYRP010000308.1 GCA_012518715.1 Alcaligenaceae bacterium
AATCAAACCTGCTGCCTTTAATCTTGGAAAGATTTTCAGCATTTTTTTGAACTCGGTACCATAAGAAATTCCAATGCCGATTTCTTCGCAGAACTCTTTACCACTTACGTTTTGTAGTTCGTGCCCATACTTAAGGATCTGAAGGTGTAGCTCTGCAACATATCCATTACGTGGGGCTTCATTCAACGCCTTTTTTATAGCAGTAGAAATTTCATTGCTCAACATGCTTGTATCTCCTATGCAATATGCTTTGTGCTTTATGATTTTTGCATAAAGCACAAACTTGTACAAGTAGATTGTTGCGTTGTAAGCTGTAGGTAGCAGTATGGGTAGCAAGTTTTTCCACAAAAAATTATCTACCGTCTTGATTTATAACGATTTTTTGGCAATGTCAGAGTGTCCCCCTCTGTCCGCCACAGAATCTTCCAAAACAGTCCAATAGACACCAAAAACCCCGTAGAAACAAGCATCTACGGGGTTTTTTGTTTCCAGGGTGGTCCAACGGCATCCGTCCGAAGATCATCGCTGGACTCGCGCTCGGAGCATGCGATTCTCAGTGCACTGAATGAAATCAGTGAGCGTCGCACCACCCTGGCCATTGCCCATCGCCTGTCCACCATCCAGGATGCCGAAACCATACTGGTGCTTGAAGCTGGGCGGCTCGTTGAGCAAGGCACACATCATGAACTGCTGAGGCAGAATGGGCTGTATGCGCGCTTATGGCGGCAACAGCAGCAGGAACAAGAACAGGCCGAAAGCGATGCTGGGGCGGGCGCTGTCGAAAGCGATTCATGATCACCGACTCCAGTGCCGGCCGGCCCCCTACAGTGGCATCGACTTAGAACTCGATCACCACGTTGCCCAGCACACCGTTTTCCACGGCTTCGTGGGCTGCGGTGATGTCCTCCAGCTTGTGGCGATGGCTGATGAGATGCGTGAGCCGGTCTTCTCGCAGCAGCTCGGTGAGCGTTTCGATCGCGTGGGCGCGATCATGCTGTTTGAGCTCATAGACCAGGAACAGGTGCAGGTTCAATGAAGCAAACAACATCGGGCGAAACGGTATGGGGGTGTCCGCCATTGTGTTGGAGCCATAGCTGACGATCGTGCCGTGCGGGGCTACCAGGCCCTTGCCCAGCATCGGAGCGAGTGATGAAAAATCCAGATCGACCACCGCGTCTGCACCGCGGCCGTTTGTCAGTTCCTTGACTCGGTCAAGGACAGGTTCAGTCTTGTAGTTGATGGTTTGTGCCACACCGGCGCGCCTGGCCATGCCTGCCTTTTCGTCGGAACTGATGGTGCCTATCAGATTGGCCCCCTTCATTGCGGCCAACTGTGCAATGTATTGGCTCACTACCGAAGCTGCTCCGATCACCAGTACATTCTTATCTTGAATATCGCCGAGCAGCTGGACTGCGCGCAAGGCAGTCAGTGCGGGAATGCCCAGGCAGGCACCTACATCGAACCCCACGTTGTCGGGCAGTGGTGCCGCCTGCTCCTGGGGCAGCGTGATGTACTCAGCCGCAGTGCCGTTCTGGCGTTTCCATTGGCCATTCCAGATCCACACGCGCTCGCCTTCCCGGTGG
>JAAYRP010000003.1 GCA_012518715.1 Alcaligenaceae bacterium
CAAAGCTCACATGCGGATCGTATTGCTACGATTGCTCAGGTTTACCGCGAAACGCAGGTTCTTATTGATCCGCATACGGCAGATGGGGTCAAAGTGGCACGCGACCATATGCAACCTGGGGTGCCCATGTTGGTATTAGAAACCGCGTTACCAGCTAAGTTTTCTGAAACCATTGAGGAAGCCATTGGGCAACCGGCCCCTGTACCCGAGCATTTGCAACACTTAAATGACTTACCCCAACGCGTGGTGGTCATGGATGCGGATGTGGAGCAGGTACGAGCCTACATGCTGCAGAACGCGTAGATCACTCCGCGCTTTTTGTTTTGCAAAACCCCGATCTTGTCAAAGGTTGGGGTTTTTTTATGGGTTAGTGTGGCTGTAAGGCCTTGGCAGCCATTATGCCACTGCGTACTGCACCCTCTAAAACCGCAGGGTAATCATTGTGAACCCAATCACCAGCGAGCAAGACATTTGGCCAAGGCGTTTGCGGATGGGGGCGGCTTAAATGGGGTTTAGCAATGAAAGTGGCCCGTTTTTCAGTAATGAGTTCAAACGCTGTGATGGTAGGTAATGGCCAGGGGCTTTGATGGTTGATCTGCGCAATGATAGCGCGAGCAATTTCTGTTTTATCGTGACCCTGAAGACGATTCGCGTAGCTGATCGTAACGGCGATGAGTGGATAAAGCTCGCTGTTATTGAGTGCGCCATGATTAAACACCCATTGCCCAGCCGCTAAGCCGTGTAGGTCTTCATCGAGCATACGCATAACATGAGGATTCTCCCACGGTTTTTCGGGTTTTAAATAAAGTGTAGCGATGGGGTTGTAGTCAAGAGTTGCAATTTGATTAACAAAGCCCGGCTTTTGTTTTTCAGTATCTAGGGATTGCAGGAGGCGATAAGCAGAGGGTGCATTGGTTGCAATAATTACCCCATCAAATGGTTGCCCATCCAGTAGGTACTGTTGCCCCTGTCTCTGTACAGCACGGATAGGGTGGCGAGTATGTATACGGGCATGTTGCAAAGCCCGCTGCGGCCATAGGTCACTCATATTGCGTAAAGGGATAAGCATTTGGGTGGCAGATCGGTCTGCCCCTAAGCTATCACGTAACACATGGGCAAATAACTGGGCGCAAGCTTGCTCAATGGGCGTGTTAAGCGCTGCTACGCACAAAGGGTACCAGAGCTTTTGGGTTAAACGAGTGGATTGCCCCGTCTGCTGCAAAAGCTCTGCAACGGTCGTACCAGGCTGGACCTGCCACCGCTGTTTTTTTAAATAGCGTTGTAGCCGTTGTAGCTGTAAAAACTCACTGAACTTGACGCCTCGGCTCCGAAAAGGAGCGCCGAGCAAATGCCACGGGGCAGGCAAGGCAGCAGTACGAAAACAAAAGTCTGCTTTCATGCTGCTGATATCTAAATCAAAGCGGTGAAAATGCTGCTTGGGTTCCAGGTCAAGCTCACGCATCAATGCAAGCGTGCTTTGATACGCGCCTAATAAAATATGCTGGCCATTGTCAGCAATTTGACCCAGTGCTTGTGAGGAATGCTTGCGCGCACGCCCCCCAATAATCGGTGCTGCCTCAAAGACGGTGGCGCGATAGCCCAGTTTATGGGCTTGCCAAGCCGCCGCGCAGCCTGCCCATCCGGCGCCAATAATAGCAATATTCATCGACTTAATTTTTTGATCAGAGGTTTACCGCCACTTACCCATGTTTTCCACGCTAACCAAAATTTACGGATAGGCGTCAAAGAGATTCGCTTGTCTAAGACTTCCCAGCGATCACGGGCTATTTCTTCAAGTAACGCATAGTAAATAGCTGTCATCAGCAAACCCGGGCGTTGAGCGCGTCGATCCTGTTCAGGCAAAGCGAGCATTGCTTCTTTGTAGAGTCCATATGCCCGTTCTGTTTGGTAACGCATTAAAGCCTCAAAGCGATCACTATGTTGTGCATCGAGAATCTCTACGGGGCGTACCTGAAAACGATCTAGGTCATCCATAGGTAAATAAATGCGGCCACGGCGCGCATCATCCCCTACATCGCGAATAATATTGGTTAACTGAAAAGCAAGCCCGAGTTTAACGGCATAGTCACTGGTTTGTGTTGTGGTTTGCCCAAAGATTTTTGCAGATAATAGCCCCACGACGCTGGCGACATGCCAACAATAGTTTTTCAGCTCTTCCCAGTTTTGATAGCGAACGTCATCCAAGTCCATTTCCATCCCATCGATGACCGCGAGCAGCTCAGTCATTTTCAGGTCATAAGTGTGAATATGTGGTGCGAGGGCCTGCATTACAGGGTGCGTTGCCTCTTTTGGGTTGTTATAGAGCGCATTAACTTGCTCTCGCCACCAAATAAGCTTCATGCGGGCGACGGAAGGCTCAAGGGTTTCATCAACCACATCATCGACCTCGCGACAAAAAGCATACAAGGCCGTAATTGCTTTACGGCGCTCTGGAGGCAGGAATAAAAACGCATAATAAAAACTGGAGCCGCTTTGGGCCGCCTTGTTTTGGCAGTATTCGTCTGGACTCATAATGAGAAAAAATTAAAAGCGTGTGAATAAAAGACGGCCACCTAAGCGTAACCAATCTGCCTTGCCAAGCTTAGGGCGGGCAGTAAATACATCATATTGCACTTGGTCTAAACGCTCTAGGATCCGTAGCCCCCCTAAGATGATCATTTTTAATTCTAAGCCTATCCGTCCAGGCAAGCGCTGAACCAAGGGCTTACCTTGCTCAAGTAGGGTGCGAGCGTAGCGCACCTGCTCTTGCATGAGCTGTTGCCATTGTAGGTCTTGTTGGGAGGTTGTGGGCTGTTGCTGGCAACGTCGTTGAATATAGCTTTCATCGAGCTGATGTGCGTTGAGCGCATCGAGCGGCAAATAAACGCGATCTTTTTCCCAATCGATGGCAACATCTTGCCAGAAGTTGGTTAATTGTAAGCCAGTACAGATGGCGTCCGACATACGTAAGCTATCAGGGCGTAGCTCTTGATACAGGTGCAGTAGAATACGCCCCACTGGATCGGCGGAATGCCGACAGTACTGGTGGATTTGTTCATAGTTTTGGTAGCGTTTGACTGTAATGTCTTGCTCGAAAGCCGTGAGTAAGTCAGCAAACAGATAAACAGGTAGTTGGTATTGCTCGATAACCGCCGCTAGAGGTATAAAAATTTTATAGCGTGGATCAGAGGGGGATAAATGTAAGCTACCCTGCTCGATCTGGCTAAGCGCTTCACGGTATGCCGCTAGTTGTTGTAAACGCCAGCTATCACTGTGATCGCCTTCGTCGGCAATATCATCAGCGCTCCGAGAGAACCAATAAATATGGGTAATAGGTTGCCGAAGGTGCTTGGGCAGCAGCCACGAGGCAACGGGGAAATTTTCATAATGATCGACAGACATAAGTGGGAGTATAAATCACCATTGCGTTAAGATCTTATTATGCGGTTAAATGAACCGCATTCGAGTTCAGTATTTTGAAATTTTTAGGTAGTCTCATGCCTCGTCCTATTGCTGTCCAAATCTCTATTGCCGCAATGCGCCATAATTTAGCGCATATTCGTTCTACTTTGCACCATCAAGTAGCACCACTAGGGCGACCGGCCCCGTTTATATGGGCGGTAATTAAGGCTAATGCATATGGTCATGGCATTGATCAGGCAGTTAAAGGTTTTGCACAAGCCGATGGGTTGGCATTGTTAGACATCAACGAAGCCATACGCTGCCGCGAGCTAGGTTGGACCAAGCCGATTATGCTGCTAGAGGGTTTTTTTTCGATAGAAGACCTTGCCGTACTCGATGAGTATACGCTGACAACAGTCGTTCATCACTGGGAGCAGATCACATGGCTAAAGCAAGCACCTCGTTTGCGGCGTCCTGTAGCGGTAATGGCAAAACTCAACACAGGCATGAACCGTTTGGGTTTTGCACCTGAGCAGTTCGAGCGGGCGTATCAGGCTTTGTTTGAGCTACAACAAGATGGGGTTATTTCCTCGTTAGGGAAAATGACCCATTTTGCTCGCGCTGATGATGATCCGAGTATTACTTATCAACAGTTACTGTGTTTTAATACAGTAACAGGCGCATTACCAGGTGCTATAAGTGTGTGTAACTCGGCCGGAACATTAACCGCTTCGTTGCAGCAACACTTACCGGATCATACCGAACAATGGGTACGACCAGGGGTTTGTTTATATGGCGCGTCACCGTTTGCAGCGGTTTCAGCCCACGAGCTTGGCTTGCAACCTGCGCAAACCCTGATGGCTGAAATTATCAGTGTGCGCGATATTGCTGCCCATCAAGGGGTAGGGTATGGGCATCATTTCATTAGTCCTAAGCCGATGCGCCTAGGAGTGGTCGCGTGTGGCTATGCCGATGGCTATCCTCGCCATGCGCCCAGTGGTACCCCTATTATGGTAGATGGGCAGTTAACGCGCTTAGTGGGGCGCGTTTCTATGGATATGCTAATGGTGGATTTAACTGATATCACATCGGCACAGGTAGGTTCTCAGGTAGTGTTATGGGGGCAAAATGGTCCATCCGTGGACGAGGTCGCCCAAGCGGCCGGCACGATTGGCTATGAGCTACTGTGTGCTGTGGCAGCGCGTGTTCCGCGCCAAATCATAGAATAATAGGACAAAAGATGAAAAATAAATGTGTACTAGTGACCGGTGCCACCAAAGGAATCGGTTGGGCTATTAGTCAGCATTTGGCTGATTTGGGAGCTCATGTTGTGGGGTTGGCTCGCCACACGCAGGATATTGATTTTCCGGGCTATTTATACGCTTGTGATTTGTCTAACGCTGGCGAAAGCGAAGAAGTCTTGCGGATGCTTCGGGAAAAGTACCCTGTGGATGCGGTAGTCAACAATGTGGGCTCAGTGATGCCTCAACCCATTGGCGAGGTAGACTTAGAAACCCTTTATCAGGTCTTTGACTTAAATGTACGCGCGGCAGTGCAAGTTGCTCAAACCTTTATTCCCTCTATGAAAGCCCGTCAAGAGGGTCGTATCATTAATATTGCGAGCCGCGCCGCGCATGGGGCATATGACCGTACCAGCTATGCGGCAGCTAAAAGCGCTTTACTAGGCTGTACGAATACGTGGGCTCTAGAGCTTGCTCCCTATGGGATTACGGTCAATGCGATTTCGCCTGGGCCTACAGAAACCGCTTTGTTTAGACAAAACTGTCCCGAGGGCAGCGAAAGAGAACAGCGTTTGCTAAACAGCATTCCTATGCGCCGTTTGGCACAGGCTGATGAGATTGCGGCCGCGGTGGCTTTTTTTCTTAGTGATGCGGCGGCTTATATTACCGGTCAGGAGCTGTTGATTGATGGTGGCAGCAGTCTTATTGGGCGTTAGTGGGTATGGCAACTCGTAAAACTGCAAGCAAAAAAGCGAAAACGGCTTTTGTCTGTACTGAGTGCGGGGCAGAGAGCCCCCGTTGGGAGGGGCGCTGCTCACAATGTCAGCAATGGAATACTTTGCAAGAAATTGTTTTAGAGCCAGCTAAAGCGACAGGAGCGGTGAACCGGTATGAGTCGCTTGCTGGAGCTTCTCCAGTACAGAGCCTATCAGATGTGCAAGCTCGCGAGCTACCTCGTCAGCCTACTGGGCTTAGTGAGCTTGACCGGGCGCTCGGAGGTGGTTTGGTTGATGGGGGGGTGATTTTAATCGGCGGGGACCCCGGGGTGGGTAAATCGACCTTGCTGTTACAAGCTATGTCGGCATTAGCTACGGTGGTTCCTGTGCTTTATGTTACGGGCGAGGAGTCCGCCGAACAGGTGGCATTGCGAGCACGACGCTTAGAACTCCCTACACAGGGGGTAGAGTTATTAGCGGAAATCCAGCTTGAGCATATTACCCAAACCCTTTTAGAGCGCCAACCTAAAGTAGCGGTGATTGACTCCATCCAAACCCTATATTCCTCACAGCTAAGTGCGGCGCCTGGCTCCGT
This sequence comes from Alcaligenaceae bacterium, assembly GCA_012518715.1. Taxonomy (GTDB): domain Bacteria; phylum Pseudomonadota; class Gammaproteobacteria; order Burkholderiales; family Burkholderiaceae_B; genus Paenalcaligenes; species Paenalcaligenes hermetiae. Next base: position 5,955 of record JAAYRP010000003.1, read on the forward strand.
ATCACAGGTGCGTGAGTGTGCGGCGCAGCTGACGCGGTTGGCTAAGCAACATGGCATTGCGATGGTGTTGATTGGTCACGTCACTAAAGACGGTTCCTTAGCGGGGCCGCGGGTGTTGGAGCATATTGTGGATACGGTGTTGTACTTCGAGGGGGATTCGCAGTCTTCTTACCGTTTAATCCGAGCATTTAAAAACCGTTTTGGTGCGGTAAATGAGCTGGGCGTGTTTGCTATGACTGATCGCGGTTTACGTGGGGTTTCCAACCCGTCCGCGTTATTCTTGTCTCGTCATCAGCAGCAGGTCCCGGGTTCATGTGTGATGGCAACCCAAGAGGGGACGCGTCCGTTGCTGGTGGAAATCCAAGCTCTAGTCGATACAGCGCATGTACCGAACCCAAGACGGCTTTCGGTGGGGCTGGATGGTGCACGTTTATCTATGCTCCTAGCGGTGATGAACCGACATGCTGGCATCGTAACCTACGACCAAGATGTATTTGTGAATGCGGTGGGTGGGGTGCGTATTACCGAGCCGGCCTCGGACTTGGCCGTGCTTTTAGCTATTATGTCATCCCTTAATAATCGGCCTTTGCCTAAAGGGTTAGTGGTTTTTGGGGAGGTCGGTCTAGCTGGTGAAATTCGGCCTGCACCACGTGGGCAGGAGCGTTTACGAGAGGCTGCCAAGCTCGGGTTCTCCATTGCTTTGATTCCTAAAGCGAATGCCCCTAAACAGCCTATAGAGGGGTTGGAAATTTGGGCGGTAGACCGCATTGAGGATGCAGTGGCTTATTTACGGACTTAACAATTTTTCGTTAACGGGGTAGGCTATCTAGATGATTCAAACACCGATACGAACCGTTGATGCAGATGGGATTCGTTATAATCCTGATCTTATTGCCCCGCGGCTGGCATTATTTGATCCGGCTACTCCAGAGCTAAACGCCCAGCCTGTTACCCAAGGGGGGCGCAATGCGGCGTGGTTTATTCAGTGTGATGGGCAGTCGGCGGTGTTACGCCATTATCGGCGCGGCGGTTTAATTGCTAAACTCGTTAAGAAAACGTATTGGTGGTTGGGGGCAGAGCGCACGCGCTCATGGGCCGAGTATGCAGTGATGTTGCACCTTTACAACAATCGTGTGCCGGTCCCACTCCCCTTAGCGGCTTTGTGGCAACGACGGATTTTGGGCTATCAAGCAGCAATTATTACGCAGCGCATCGAAAAGGCACAGCCCATAGCACAATACATAGAAAAAATACCGCCTGAATCCGTTGCAATCGTGGTCAAACAAATGCATGATGCCGGTGTGTGGCATGCGGATTTAAACGTATTTAATCTTTTAATCGATGTTCAGCAACAGATCTATGTGATCGATTTTGATCGGGCTCGTCGTTTTGATGTTGTGGATAGCAAACACCGCCAAAATAACTTGTTGCGTCTGCGCCGTTCCTTGATTAAAGTGCGGGGCGAAATAGGGCAACAATGGTATGAGCAATTTCGTCGCGCTTATCTGCAACTTGCCAAAGCCTAGTCCCATTTTTTGCGCGATTTTATAGCGCACTCGCCTTTTGGTTTTCCATGTTTTATTTAAAGGGGTTCAAGACAATGAACTTCGGCTTAGCCAAACAATTTTTTGTGGGGGCAGCTTTGGTCGCTGCTTTTTCTGCAACACAGGCGCAGGACAACGTTGTTAACGTTTATAACTGGGCGGAATACACGGCGCCTGACACGCTGTCAGGCTTTGAAAAGGCGACTGGTATCAAAGTGCGTTACGACACCTTTGATAGCAATGACACCTTGCAAGCAAAGCTATTGACCGGTAAATCTGGTTATGACGTGGTGGTACCATCGACGCATTATGCGGCGCGCCAAATCGAAGGTGG
>JAAYRP010000028.1 GCA_012518715.1 Alcaligenaceae bacterium
ATGGTCACGAAAGCCAGCACCAAGCCACCTCGGCCACCATTTATCAACAATCTTGGCAACCCATTGTGGCACGCCATGGTGCCAGTGGTCGCCTGCTAGCCACCGGCTATTCATGCCGTAGCCAAGTCGACCGCTTTAGCCAACAAAAAATCCAACACCCTTTACAGGTGCTAAAACACCACCAGCCTTTACATTAAAAATCTTAGGAGACCCCATGAGCGCTACCTCTTTTGTTTCACCTAGCCAAATCCGCGCCCAATTTTCTGCGGCCATGTCCGCCATGTACAAAAACGAAGTGCCCTTATATGGCGAACTGATGGATTTGGTGGCAGCAGTGAACCAGCACTGCTTAGAGCACGACCCCGCCTTGCGCCAACATCTACACAACACCCATGAACTGGCGCGATTAGACGAGGAGCGCCATGGGGCGATTCGGGTGGGCACCGCCCAAGAGCTCCACACCATCCGCCGCTTATTTGCAATCATGGGCATGTTCCCTGTAGGCTACTATGACCTAGCCCCTGCCGGTGTGCCGGTTCATTCCACCGCTTTTCGGGCTCTGCACGAAGACGAGCTACAACAAAGCCCTTTTCGGGTATTTACATCACTGCTGCGCTTAGAGCTTATCGACAACGCCACCCTGCGTGATGACGCCGCCGCCATTTTGGCACGCCGGCAGATCTTTACCCCTGGAGCGCTTGCACTGATTGAAAAACACGAACAACAGGGTGGGCTCCATGCTGCCGATGCCGAGCAATTTGTCCAAGAAGCGCTGGAAACCTTCCGTTGGCATGCCGACGCCACCGTAACTAGCACACAATACGACGCGCTACATGACCAGCATCGCTTGATCGCCGACGTGGTCGCATTTAAAGGCCCACATATTAACCACCTGACGCCCCGCACCCTGGATATTGATGCCGTACAACACCAAATGCCCCAACGGGGTATCCAGCCCAAAGCCGTTATCGAAGGCCCACCCCGCCGCCAACACCCCATTTTATTGCGCCAAACCAGCTTTAAAGCCCTAGAAGAAGCCGTACGCTTTACGGACCAACACGGCCAAGAGCGTGGCAGTCACACCGCCCGTTTTGGGGAAATTGAACAGCGCGGTGCCGCGCTTACCACCAAAGGGCGCGAGCTATATGACCAACTGCTAGCCGCCACACGCAACGATATGGGCGGCGCGCCCACCGAAGCCAATGCCCAGCAATATTACGCTACCCTAGAACACCATTTTCAGGCTTTCCCCGATGATTTATTCAGTCTATTCCAGCAAGATTTAGCGTATTTTCATTACACCCCAACGGAACAAGGTTTAGCCAAAGCCGGTCAATACTCCACCGACACCTCCATCGCTCAGCTTGTTGAAAATGGCGACGTGCAACTAGACCCTATTGTGTACGAAGATTTTTTGCCCGTCAGTGCCGCGGGGATTTTTCAATCCAATCTGGGCGACAATCGCACCACTGAATACAAACAGCTTTCTAACCAAGCGCGCTTTGAACGCGATCTAGGCTGTGCTGTCATCGATGAACAAAGAATGTATCAAGAAACCGCGCAACGCTCTTTAGCACAATGCTTAAAAGCCCTTGGCATGAAATAATTCTTATTTGTTCGCAGCGAGCCAACCGGCTCGCTGCTAGAGCCATATAATGTATGAATGCAGCATATTTTAATTTTAGGTAAAGACGGACAGATTGGTACAGAATTACAACGTAGCTTATCTGTTCTAGGGCAAGTAACGGCGCTAGGTCGTGACCGCGCTGATTTATTAAATATAAAGGCATTACATACTACGTTGGCGCAGATTCAACCCAGCGTCATCGTGAATGCCGCCGCATATACTGCTGTGGACAAAGCAGAATCCGACCAAGCCACCGCGCAGTGTATCAACGCCGAAGCCATTGGCTGTATTGGGCGGTTTGCTTCTAAAAATCATGCCCTAGTGGTGCATTATTCCACCGATTATGTCTTTGATGGTAAACAAACTACGCCCTATACCGAAAAAGACCAACCCAATCCACAAAACGTCTATGGTCAAACCAAACTGGACGGGGAAATCGCCCTGCGCCACAGCGGCTGTGAGCAGTTAATTTTTAGAACCAGCTGGGTATTTGCTGGGCACGGTAATAACTTTTTGCGCACGATGATGCGTTTAGCCATGCAGCGCGAACAGCTTACTGTGGTAGACGACCAGTTTGGGGCACCGACTTCGGCCGAGCTGATCGCAGATGTAACCGCTCTGGCTATTTGGGCACACCGCCGCGGGCAGATGCCTTCGGGGTTGTATCACCTGACGGCCGCTGGGCAAACCAGTTGGCATGGCTTTGCTCGCTACATTGTGCAACAGATGATTGTGCATGGTATGCGCCCCCGCGTACAGCCTGACAATGTTTTGGCCATCCCCTCATCAGACTACCCCACCCCTGCCACACGCCCTGCTTTTTCTCATTTAAATAGCAGCTTATTACAGGGGCAGCTAGACTTACAGCTGCCTCACTGGCAAACTCATGTACGGCGTGCCGTAGCGCAATTAGCTCTATTTGCACAGCTTTAACCTCCTATTACAAAGCTTTAAACACAATGGGTCACAAAGGTATCCTTTTAGCTGGCGGATCTAATACACGACTGCATCCTGTCACACTAGCGATTAATAAACAGCTTTTACCTATTTACGATAAACCCATGATTTACTATCCGCTTTCTACGCTAATGTTAGCGGGTATACGCGATATTTTAGTGATTTCCACACCTCAAGACATACTGCGGTTTGAGCAACTGCTTGGTGATGGCTCACAATGGGGTTTAAATTTATCCTACGCCGTGCAGCCAAGCCCCGATGGCTTGGCCCAAGCCTATATGATTGGGGCAGACTTTGTCGGTAATCACCCCTCTGTATTAGTGCTGGGTGATAATATTTTCTATGGCCATCATTTTCATAAGCTATTACAAAGCTCCTGTCGACGACAGATCGGTGCCACGGTGTTTGCCTACCACGTCCATGACCCTGAACGTTATGGCGTAGTAGAGTTCACCCCCACAGGAAAAGTCTTATCCCTAGAGGAAAAACCCACACAACCTAAATCTAATTATGCCGTCATGGGGTTATATTTTTATGATAATCAGGCAGTGGATTTAGTACGGGATCTGAAACCTTCAGCACGCGGTGAATTAGAAATTACCGACTTAAATAAACTATACCTTGCCCAAAACCAACTTCATGTCGAGATTATGGGGCGAGGCTATGCTTGGCTCGATACGGGTACCCCGGAATCCTTACTAGAAGCGAGCCAGTTCATTGCCACCATTGAAAATCGTCAAGGGCTAAAAATATCCTGTCCAGAAGAAATCGCTTACCGTCAGGGCTGGATCGATGCCGAACAGCTACAACGCTTAGCCACACCACTGGCTAAAAATAGCTATGGACAGTATTTAATGGGGTTATTGAAGTGAAAGCAACAGCCCTAGCTATTCCCGAAGTATTCCTGATTGAGCCCAAAGTGTTCAATGACAAACGAGGCTTCTTTTTTGAAAGTTTTAATCACCGCCTATTCGAAGCAGCGATTGGCCGTACAGTTAAGTTTGTACAAGACAACCATTCTAAATCTGTTCAACACGTATTACGCGGGCTGCACTTTCAAACTCAACAGCCTCAGGGCAAACTAATACGTGTGATACAGGGAGAAGTTTTTGATGTAGCGGTGGATATTCGCCCGGATTCGCCTACCTGTGGCCAATGGGTAGGAACATATTTATCAGCAGAAAACAAACACCAGCTCTGGGTGCCCGAAGGTTTTGCACATGGTTTTTTGGTGCTGTCCGAGAGCGCCGAGTTTTTATATAAAACCACGGATTATTATGCCCCACAGTTTGAGATCACTATTGCTTGGAATGACCCTGATTTAAATATTGACTGGCCTTTTACAGGCGATCCAATCCTATCTGCCAAAGATCAAGCAGCTATAAGCCTGAAAAGCTATTTAACTAACCAATTTAAGTGATTTATCCACCTATGCCAATTGGAAAGCCTATGCGTATCCTTGTAACTGGAGGAGCAGGTTTTATTGGATCTGCAGTCATTCGTCATTTAATCGATCACACGACTTTTCATGTCGCTAATCTAGATAAACTCACCTACGCAGGCAATGTGGCGTCTTTAGCACACGCCAAAGACGCCGATCGCTATACCTTTTATCACCATGACATTTGCGATGCCCAAGCGGTGGCACGTATTTTTTCAGAATTTAAGCCCACGACCGTCATGCATTTAGCGGCCGAATCTCACGTGGATCGATCGATTACAGGGCCCGGTGCGTTTATTCAAACCAATATTGTAGGGACCTATACGCTTTTAGAAGCCGCGCGAGATTACTGGACACAGTTACCCGAAACAGATAAAACCACGTTCCGTTTTCATCATGTATCTACCGATGAAGTCTACGGCGATTTAGACGGTACCGACGATTTATTTACCGAAACCACTCCCTATGCCCCCAGTTCCCCGTATTCGGCTTCTAAAGCCAGCTCGGATCATCTGGTGCGCGCTTGGTATCGTACTTATGGGCTGCCGGTGGTGATTACGAACTGCTCGAATAACTATGGGCCATATCATTTCCCCGAAAAGCTGATCCCGCATATGATCCTGAGCGCACTAGCAGGCAAGCCGCTGCCTGTGTATGGTAATGGCCAGCAGATTCGCGACTGGCTTTATGTTGAAGACCACGCCCGCGCCTTGGTCAAGGTCGCTACCTGTGGGGCTATTGGTGAAACCTATAATATCGGCGGTCATAATGAAAAAGCCAATATCGATGTCGTCAAACAGATTTGTGCTTTGCTCGATGAGATGCGTCCTTGGGTGGTCGATGGTCAGCCCAAACCTTATGCCGATCTGATTACTTTTGTCACGGATCGCCCCGGGCACGATGTGCGCTACGCCATTGATGCCGCTAAAATCGAACGCGAGCTAGGCTGGACCCCCGAAGAAACCTTTGAAAGCGGTCTGCGTAAAACCGTACAATGGTATTTAGATAATGAAAGCTGGTGGCAAGACGTGCTTAGCGGCGACTATCGGCTTGAGCGTATTTAACCCATGACGAATCTGCCTGCGGTTGATGTGTTGCTCGCCGCCTATAATGGAGCGGCTTTTATTGAAGCACAAATTCAATCTATTCTGGCTCAAGATTATCAGGGAATAATTCGCATTCTCATTCGTGACGATGGCTCCTCTGACCAAACGGTCGCTATTGTGCAGCGGCTGCACGCTCAGTCGCTGCCTGCAAACCGTTGTCTGGTGCTCTTGCAGCGCACGGATTCTCACGCTGGGGTGCCCTGTGCATTTTGGTCATTGCTCTGGCGTAAGCTACGCCTTAATTTAGGACGGTTTTTTCTCTAGTTGTTATGCATAAACGATTACTTATTCTAGGCACGCGTGGCGTCCCCGCCCAACATGGTGGCTTTGAAACCTTTGCCGAGGAACTTTCTACCTATTTAGTCCAAAAAGGCTGGCGCGTCACGGTGTACTGCCAAGAGGAGTGGAACCGTACTGTGCCCTATGAAACCATGTGGGGGCGGGTACGTCGGGTGCATATCCCTGTCAAACAATCCGGCGCTTTGGGAACGATGGTTTTCGATTTAAAAGCGGTGCTTCATGCGCGCCGTCAACCAACCATGGCACTGACCTTGGGTTATAACACAGCGCTGTTTAACCTATTGCAGCGGGTGCGTGGGCGCGCTAATTTATTCAATATGGATGGGGTTGAGTACACGCGCGCTAAATGGGGGTTTTTTGCTAAGCTCTGGTTGCGTATCAATGAGCGTATTGCGTGTTGGACGGGCACACACTTAATCGCAGACCACCCCTTAATCAAAGAGCATCTTGCGACGCGCACGCGCGAGCGCCGTATCACCATGATTCCCTACGGTGCCGATGCCATCACCGATGCCAGTACTGCCCCCGTGCGTGCGCTTGGGCTTGAGCCAGGCAAATACTCTACGGTGATTGCTCGCCCCGAACCAGAAAACTCCTTATTAGAAATCGTGCAAGGGTTTAGTCAGCAGCCACGTGGGCATACCTTAGTGGTGCTGGGGGATTTTTTAGACCATAATCCCTATCATCAGCGTGTCTTGGCCTCTGCCAGCCCCGAGGTCAAGTTCGTGGGAGCGATATACGATAAAGCGACCGTGCGTGCTTTACGTTATCACAGTTATTTATACGTGCATGGGCACCAGGTTGGGGGCACCAACCCGTCTTTGGTCGAAGCACTTGGAGCAGGTAACCCCGTGCTTGCCCATGACAATGGCTTTAATCGCTGGGTTACCGGTGATAGCGCTGCGGTGTTTTTTCAAGATGCGGCCAGCTGCGCGCAGCGTTTTGCAGACTTACTTGCCAACCCCGATCAGGCCTTGGCAATGAAAAAAGCAGCACGCCTGCGCCACGCGGAACAATTCACTTGGGAGCAGGTCCTTGCTGACTACGAAAAGCTACTTACTCGTTATAATCCCTATCAACCTGACCCCGAGGGGTGGGAGCAATATTTAGAGGATTAACCGCTTTGCAGAATCAGCCCCCTTCTATCTTTGCTGAGCGCTATCCCGTTGCGCTCTTTACTGGTGTTGTGGATTTCTTGCTGCTTTTTGGTGCGGCACATGTATCGTATTGGTGGCGG
>JAAYRP010000218.1 GCA_012518715.1 Alcaligenaceae bacterium
GACATCCCAGCTACGCGCAATGCCATCACTCATTACCCTTTCCATCGCCAAAAACACATTGTCTGCTGCAACAGGTGTGCGCTGTTTTCTTACCTGCTCTGCAGCGGTTTTAAACGACAAGGCAACAGGGTTTAAGCTTGACCACATATAGCGACCGAATCGCTGAGGGTGTAAAGCACGCGAAGCCTGCGCTATCCAAGGATTCGTTAAGCTACGCACGATCGGCGAAAGCGTAAGATCATAAAGGTGCTGATTGATTTGCGAGACACGATTCACCACCTCAAAGGGTGCCTCCTCTTCGCGCCCATCATCTAGGGCCTGTAAATCAGCAATACTTCTGGGCTCAAAAGTCACCACATGACGCCCTTTAACCCATTCTTGATGCGGCGTATCTGGATGCAGGTCCTGAATACGTGCCTCGTAAAGCCCGGGTGGCAGCAATTCAATTAAATCTAAAGCGCCTACTAATGCCTCGTGTTCCCGATTGGCTACCCCCGAGGACACAAAAATCCCTAAATGCCCAGTGGTTTCATGTAGACAATAAATAATTACCTGCTCATGTGCTTTTAGATCTTCATCGCTAGCATAAACATCAGCAATCCAATTTAATGCCTGCGGTGGTGGGGTGATATTATCAGCCTGTGAGGCAAACACCACAATAGGACTGCGGATATTACGCAAATTAATATTGCCGTTTGATAACGGGTCTGGGAGTTCTGCACGAGCTAACCGGTTGCCAATAAAAAGATTTTGTACAATCCAATCCATTTCTTGGCGTGTCATCATAAAATGCCCCGCCCACTACCGATCAAACCCTAAGTAACGCTCGGCCTCGGTATCAATGTTGGCATATAAGTGGTACGGTTTTTTCCAAAACGTGTTTGCTGGATCAAGACGCTCAAAGTTCTCGACTAAATACACCCCATCAAATATGCCATTGCCAATATCACTGGCGAGTGAGCTGACCCATGAGCCCCCCATCATGCCACCGCTGTAGCGCATGGGATTTTGACCTGCTTTGCCAGACCAGTAAGCCAAAGGTGCGCCCGCAAGCATAATCGGACCAACCAGCTTCGGTGCTGCACTGGCCAGCATCATCAGTGCCCACCCCCCTTGGCAGTTGCCAATCACAAAAGGGCGACCAACGCGCTGCGGATCATGGCGCTGCGCGACTACCTCTAAGAAGTGCTTTTCTGCCTTCATGATGCAGTAAATGCTTTGGTTTGGTTCTGGATCGGGCCCAAACGTCACAAAATAGCAGGGGTGCCCTGCGGCTAATGCCACGCCAACCTCTGAGTGAACTTTGGAGCCGGCCACACCGGGACCATGACCTGCTCGAGGATCAATAATGACAAAAGGACGTGCATCTGGATTGGTGGGCATGTCCTCGGGTGGCACAATACGCAATAAGGCGTAATTCACAGGGTTAGGCAAGTGCCGCCCATCAACCACCAGCTCATGTTCAAATACCAATACCGGTGGTTTACCCTGGCTAGCATGCTCTACATATTGATCGCCACTTTGGCGCATCACATCTAAATACAATACAGAACGCTGCTGGGCATCCCGTAGATATTCCATA
>JAAYRP010000219.1 GCA_012518715.1 Alcaligenaceae bacterium
CAGTAAACCTAATAGGATTTGCCATGGGGCAATAGACCAGCGTATGCGCAGACTCTGTTTTTGCCAAAGCGCAATCAGAGCGAGTAAAAGTAGGCTAATCCCCGAGCGAAAAACCACAGCCGTCAGTAGCCCTGTACCATGGTCAAAGGAAATACGTGCGGCAATATGCGCACTGGCAAAACTACAGCCCACACATAATAAGATCAAAATTGCGATATGACGGGCAAAAGATTGAGTAGGAACGGTATTCATGTCGCGCCTTTAGAGATAGTCACGACGGTCGCGAGCTGTAAAACCTAATAAAGGGGGCTCGATATGCTTGCCGATCGCCATAACCTTAAAGAGTTCACCCATTTCTGCTTCGGAGAGTAGTTTTTGTACGGCAGAGACTTGTTGGGTCCAGCTTTGAAGATGGGCGGGTTGCTGCATATCGAGTTGGGTTTGTAATTGTTCTAAATGTTGTGGTAGCCCGCTATTTAATAAGAAATGGGCTTGGGAGGCATAGCCAAGTACATCTAGCTGCGCTGCGATAGCGGCATCCGCTATGGCGGTAAAATCCACATGAGCGGTAATATCTTGAAAGCCAGGTAGGATTAAGGACTCGTCATGAGCAAAATGACGGAAATGGCACATGAGTGTGCCCATATGGCGTTGGGGGTGGTAGTACTCGCGTTGACTAAAGCCGTAGTCAATGAGTAGAGCAGCACCTTTTTTGAGCCATTGGCCCATGGCTTGTATCCAGCTTTCAGCGTGTAAGTTGATTTCAGAGCGGTATCCAGCTAGATCAGGTAGGCGAGAGTGTGCCAACTGAGCCAACTCGGTTGAGGCTGGGCGACCTAATAAAACAAAAGGGCTCGGGGCAGAGGCAGATGTATCTGTGTTGAGCCCAACGCCAAGCTCTAGGATCGCGCCATTTTGGTCGCGTTGTACCAAATGGATGGGCATGGCGTCCAGTACCTCGTTAGCGATAACACAGCCGGTAAAAGCAGACGGTAAGGTTTCCAACCATTGGACTTGCTTAGCAAATGGAGCAAGACGGGCTTGTTGGCGCTGTCGTAGTGTGGGAGATAGCTCTAAGATACAGTACTGTATGTTAGGGAGTCCTAGTTGATTGAGACTGACCAGTATGGATTCCGCTAACGCTCCGGATCCGGCCCCGAACTCTAAAATTGTTGTCCCAGCACATTGTTGTAGAATTTGTTGTACTTGGTTTGCTAGGGTTTGCCCAAATAGGGGGGTGATTTCTGGTGCGGTGGTGAAATCCCCAGCGGTATGAAATTTTGTGCTGCCACCAGTGTAATAGCCAAAATGGGGGGCATATAGAGCTGCTTGCATCCATTGATCATAGGGTAAAAAACCCTGATGGGCTTGAATTAGTGCGCTTAATTGAGCTTGATGCTGATCTAAAAGCGGTAATAACTCGGGCTCTAGGGCGGGAAGCCCACGGGGGTAGATCGGGGTATGAAGATGCTGCATGATGAAATCAACAATAGGGGTTAGTTTTGCCAAGCCTTGATTGTGCCATGAATGACAGATCAGGCGGGCACCGGTAGGATGAAGGATGGACAGCTTCGCGTTAGAATACGAATAGTATTCGCCTAAAGCGGCAGAGCCGTCTATCATAAACGCTTTATTATGCTTTTTTGCTAGAGATTATCAAATGCCACAATATCGTTCACGTACTTCTACTCATGGCCGTAACATGGCCGGCGCGCGCGCTTTGTGGCGCGCAACTGGGATGAAAGATGGGGATTTTGAAAAACCTATCATTGCTGTTGTTAACTCGTTTACCCAGTTTGTGCCGGGTCATGTGCATCTTAAAGACCTCGGGCAACTCGTGGCTCGCCAAATCGAAGCAGCAGGGGGAGTAGCAAAAGAGTTCAATACCATTGCTGTTGATGACGGCATTGCCATGGGGCACGACGGGATGCTGTACTCGTTGCCTTCGCGTGAACTGATTGCTGACTCAGTTGAGTATATGGTGAATGCCCATTGTGCCGACGCCATGGTGTGTATTTCAAACTGCGACAAAATCACCCCCGGCATGTTAATGGCGGCTTTGCGCGTTAATATCCCTGTGATTTTTGTATCGGGTGGGCCCATGGAAGCCGGTAAAGTCATGGCTAAAGACGGTAAAACCGTGGTGCGTAAATTAGATTTAGTAGATGCCATGGTTCAAGCGGCAGATGCTTCTGTCAGTGACGAAGAGGTGGCTGATATTGAGCGTAGCGCTTGTCCTACCTGTGGTTCATGTTCAGGGATGTTTACAGCAAACTCGATGAACTGTTTAACCGAAGCCCTAGGATTAGCTTTGCCTGGTAATGGTAGCCTAGTAGCCACACATGCGCGCCGCCGTGGGTTGTTCGAGACAGCCGGCTCGCTAATTGTAGAGCTATGCAAGCGTTATTATGAGCAAGAGGATGATTCGGTTCTGCCACGTAGTATCGCCACGCGTGAGGCCTTTGAAAATGCGATGGCTTTAGACGTTGCAATGGGGGGGTCGACGAATACGGTGCTGCACTTACTCGCCGCCGCCCAAGAGGCCGAGGTGGATTTCACCATGGCCGATATTGACCGTATTTCACGTCATGTTCCCTGCTTGTGTAAAGTCGCTCCCGCGACTGAACAATATCATATGGAAGACGTGCACCGTGCTGGTGGCATTATGGGGATTTTAGGCGAGCTTGCACGTGCTGGTTTGCTAAACCTAGAGGTAGGCAATGTCCACAGCGGCACACTGGGCGAGGCCATTCAGCGTTGGGATGTGATGGGGCCAAACGCCAAAGCGGTGGATACATTTTATCGTAGTGCCCCAGGTGGGGTGCCCACTCAGGTCGCTTTTAGCCAAGATCGTTATTACGAGAGTTTGGATACGGACCGTGAAAATGGCTGTATTCGCAGTAAAGAACACGCATATTCTCAGGATGGCGGGTTAGCGGTCATGTATGGCAACTTAGCAGTAAATGGTTGTATTGTGAAAACCGCTGGGGTTGATGACAGTATTTTGCAGTTTACTGGCAAAGCCCGCGTATTTGAAAGCCAAGAATCAGCCGTTGATGGGATTTTAAATGGCAAAGTCGTAGCGG
>JAAYRP010000220.1 GCA_012518715.1 Alcaligenaceae bacterium
ACATCCCCCTGCTTTTGTAAAGCCTGCGCCGCGATTAAAATCGCACGACTCGTATAACCTGATTTTGCATAATCCTTGCGTAAGACTTCACTTGCAGCTAAAACTCGTGTTTTAGCCTCTTCTCCGTCCTGACCCGCAGCAAGCTCTAAGGCTTCATAATAACCTAATGCCTTAGTCGCTTGATGCTGCTCATACCACTGGTAGCCACGCCAGCCAATAACGGCTGCCGCAAACAAAAAAGCCAAAATAATGACTTTGGTGCCATTTCGGTCCCACCAGTCTTTGATGGCGTCTAGCTTTTCCTGTTCTTCTATATCGTATGCCATGTGTTATACCTTTGTCTGAAGGTGTGCAGCCAATTGATCAAAGTCAATGCTCTCTTGGGGTTGGTCTTGGTCCGCCATACGTAGCCATTTCACACTGGCTTGACGCGCTTGTACCTCATTTTCCCCTAAAATGACAGCAACAACAGCCCCACTGGCATCCGCCCGCCTAAATTGGGATTTAAAACCTGTCGAGCCCGCATGAACCAATACCCGCAGCCCCACATCTCGCAACTGCTCGGCTAACCGCATCGCTTGACGCTGAGCCGCATCCCCTTGGTGCACCATGTATACTTGGCACTCTGGCACCGGTTCTGGTTCGGCATCTTGTAGCCAGAGATCAAGTAAGCGTTCCATACCAATCGCAAAACCCACGGCAGGAGCGGGTTTGCCACCAAGAATTTCCATCAGGCCATCATAACGACCGCCTCCACATACAGTACCTTGGGCACCGAGACGATCAGTTACCCACTCAAAAACCGTTAGATTGTAATAGTCTAAGCCCCGTACCATACGGGGGTTAAGGGTATACACAATACCGGCATCGTCCAAACGATCACAAACCCCTTGATAATGAGCGAGCGACTCTTCTCCTAGATAGTCAAAAAGCTTTGGAGCCTTATTTGCCATATCTTGCATGGCAGGATTTTTGGTATCTAATACTCGTAAGGGATTGGAATACATCCGGCGCTTAGCCTCGTCATCCATGACATCGGTATGCTGCTCCAAATAAGCAATCAAAGCTTCGCGATGAGCCAGACGCTCGTGGCTTTGGCCTAGGGAGTTGATTTCTAAGCGCACATCCTCTAAGCCCAGCTTTTTCCATAGCCGTGCCAACATAATAATTAGTTCTGCATCAATGTCTGGCCCAGGCAAGCCTAAAGCCTCGACGTCAATCTGATGAAACTGGCGATAACGCCCTCGTTGAGGACGCTCATGCCTAAAGACGGGGCCAATTGAATAAATACGATGCGGACGATCATACAGCATATTGTGCTCAATGCAGGCACGCACAATACCCGCTGTAAACTCTGGGCGCATGGTGAGCTTGTCACCATTTAATGAGTCCGTAAAAGAATACATTTCCTTTTCGACGATATCGGTTACCTCGCCAATACCGCGCGCAAACAATTGCGTATACTCCAACACAGGTGTACGCATGTTCCGGTAGCCGTCGCTCGCTAGCCAATCACGTACGATTTGTTCTAGCTTTTCCCATTGAGCGCTCTCACCTGGGAGAATGTCCTTCATGCCAGTTAAGCCACGAAGTTTTTGTACAGACTTCGACATAAAAACCTTCCGTAGGTCCGAACCTATTGATTTGCTGGGGCGTAGCGCTTTTGTACGTAGTCCAGCACAATTTTTTGAAATTCTTGAGCAATCGTATCACCTTTTAAGGTAACGATGCGTTCCCCATCCACATATACCGGTGCCGCTGGGGTTTCGCCCGTGCCAGGCAAACTAATACCAATATCAGCGTGTCGGCTTTCGCCCGGCCCATTCACCACACAGCCCATCACCGCCACATTCATGGTTTCCACACCAGGATACTGATAACGCCATACCGGCATCTGCTCGCGCAAATAGGCTTGGATATCATTGGCCAGCTCTTGAAATACCGTGCTGCTAGTGCGTCCACACCCAGGGCAGGCCACAACCATAGGCGTAAATGCACGCAAGCCCATCGTTTGGAGGATTTCTTGAGCTACGATAACCTCTTGACGGCGATCACCACCTGGCTCGGGTGTCAGGGATATACGAATCGTATCCCCAATGCCCTGCTGTAATAACACCGATAAGGCAGCAGTAGAAGCGACGATGCCTTTGCTCCCCATACCGGCTTCTGTTAAACCCAAATGCAACGGATAATCACAACGTGAGGATAGGTCCTGATACACCGTGATGAGGTCCTGCACATGACTGACTTTACATGAAAGGATGATAGCATCGCCCGACAAGCCTAACTGCTCTGCGCGCTGTGCATTAGAAATCGCAGATACAACCAAGGCTTCGCGCATGACAGCCTGGGCTTCCCATGGGCGATGCCGCTGTGCGTTTTGGTCCATCATTTTTGCCATCAGCTCATGATCCAAGCTACCCCAGTTCACGCCAATACGCACAGGCTTATTGTATTTGCACGCCACCTCGATCATTTGCGCAAAATTGTCGTCTCGACGCTTACCGCCCCCCATGTTGCCCGGGTTAATACGATATTTAGATAGTGCTTGAGCACACTCTGGGTATTCCGTTAGCAGTTTATGCCCGTTATAGTGAAAATCACCTACAAGTGGCACATCTATATTCATGCGGTCTAGCTGCTCTCGAATGGCTGGTACCTCTTTGGCTGCTGCTGGCGTATTTACCGTAATACGCACTAGCTCTGAGCCTGCCTGAGCCAAGTCCTTAACCTGCAAAGCGGTTTCAATGGCATTCTCCGTATCGGTATTAGTCATGGACTGCACCACTACTGGAGCGCCACCGCCCACCAATACATGATTGGCCCCCCAATTAACCTTAACACAGCGAGTTTGGCGGCGATCTGCCGCGCCAACGGGTA
>JAAYRP010000221.1 GCA_012518715.1 Alcaligenaceae bacterium
CATCCCAGTGTGGCACAATTAGCCCATTATTTAGACCACGAGCTAGCCACCCGCACACATAGTGCTGGCTTTGAGCCGGTGTTGACCTTACACCAAGGGAACTCACAGCGCCCAGCGCTATTTTGTATCCACCCAGCAGGAGGGCTAAGCTGGTGCTACGGGGCACTGGCACGCGCCGACTTAGATCAACGCTCGGTTTATGGGCTGCAAGCAGATACATTCCATAATGAGTCTACCTCTCAAACTCATTTGGATACGATGGCACAACGCTATGCCGACCGTATTCAAGCCTTGCAACCCACTGGCCCCTATCACCTGTTAGGCTGGTCTGTAGGTGGTATTCTTGCCCACGCCGTGGGCGTCACGCTCCAACGTCGCGGGGAATGCCTTGGTCTGATTTGTTTATTAGACGCTTACCCAAGCTCCGCGTGGCGCGCCCAACCATTACCGGCCGCCAATGCTATCTACAAAGCCTTATTACATATTGCTGGCTTTGATCCTAATGAGCTGCCTCATGTCGCCTTAACGCGTCAAAGCGTTATTGATTTTCTGCGCCAACAAAATCACCCTCTTGGTGCCTTAGATGACACACAACTCAATGGTGTCTTTGAGGCGGTGGCCCTAAATAATGCCGCCGTACGGGAACATCAGGAACAAAAGCTGCATGCCAAGGTGCTGTATATCCAAGCGGGCTTAGATCACAAAGACACCGATTTAAACCCGGCTATGTGGCAGCCATGGGTGGAGCAACTTTATATTCACACCCTGCCTTTTCTACATGCACACCTAACTGGCCCCGAAGCCTCAGCTCAAATCGCACCACTGCTCAAGCATGCTTTACAGCAGTCAGAAACACACCCTACCTTATCTATGGAATCATGAGTCGTTTTTTATTAGATATCAGTCCCTTACGCCAAAGCCGTGCTTTTCGTTACGCTTACGCCGCCCGTACAGCTACCGTGTTAGTCACTGGCATGCTCATGGTGGCCGCCAGTATTCAGCTGTTCGAAATGACGGGATCCAGTATTGCAGTCGCCGGACTCAATGCGTCCATGGCAATCCCTATGGTTTTGGCTCTGATGGTTGGGGGCGTGCTTTCGGATCGCATGGACCGACGCAAGCTGATGCTGTATTCACGCAGTGTGTATGTATTTAGCGTGAGCCTGTTTTTAATTAATGCCCTCTTACCCAGCCCCACCATTTGGCTTATTTATCTTGCCGCCACCATTGGTGGTGCCGCCGGCGGTATTAGTGTGCCTGCCATGATGTCTGCAACACCGGCCTTGGTCGGTCGCGAACACTTGGCCGCCGCCGCTGCTCTTTCAGGGTTATCCATGCAGATTGGTGGCGTGATCGGCCCATCACTTGCGGGTTTGATTATCGCGGGGCCGGGCTTAATTTTTTGTTATGTAATTGTGTTGGCTGCCGTCCTCACCACCCCTTTTTTCTTAAAACAATTACCCGCTTTACCCCCTAAAGGGACACAGCCACAACAACCCGCCATATTCCATGCCTTTATCGAAGGTTTTACCTATATGGCTAAACAACCCCTTTTGCGCTCTTTACTGCTTATTGACCTGACGGCGGTGGTACTGGCTACACCTTTGGCCTTGCTTCCTGAGTGGGGAACACAGGTTTTGCAACTAGGCCCCGAAGCTACTGGGCTTCTGTATTCTGCCCCAGCGGTGGGCGCTACCCTAATGGCATTAAGCTCTGGCTGGACCAAAACCGTAAAACATCCTGGACGCTTTATTATCGCGGCTGTGATGCTTTGGGGTGCCGCTGTGTTTGCCCTTTCCCAGTGGGTCTGGTTGCCTTGGTCTTTGCTTTGCCTTGCCTGCATGGGTGCAGCCGACACCGTCTCTAAAATCTTGCGTATGGCACTTGTACAAAAACACACACCAGATCACCTGCTAGGCCGTATGTCCAGTCTCTGGATGACCCAGTCGGCATTAGGCACGGCGGTAGGCAATATGCAAATGGGTGTGGTTTCACGTTGGTTCAATCCGACTACGGCTTTTTTCATTGGCGGGGGTGCCTGTTTTCTACTGAGCAACGCCTTTGCTTGGCGTAATCGAAGTTTAAAACACATCGAAAACTAATCCATGTTAACTCAATCCTGTACTTACTCTCTTTTTAGCGAGCTATAGAAATGCAAATCAATCTTATTACTAAAAACAACACGTGGAAGCGTTTTGCGCTAAGCACAGCCGCCCTCCTTTTAAGC
>JAAYRP010000222.1 GCA_012518715.1 Alcaligenaceae bacterium
GGCTTTGTGTGGAGCTGATATTGGCGTGTCCCAACAGCTGTTGAACTCCTTGTGTGTCATTCGAAGACTCAAGTAAATGGTTAGCAAAACTATTGCGCAAGCGATGAGGAAACACCGGTTTAGGGATGCCAACCTGTTGGGCGCGTTGCTGCAGTTGTTTTTGGATGACACGGGGGCTAATGCGTTGGCCTCGTACCCCTAAAAATAATGCGGCAGCACTGTCCATATCAGTCAGCGGTGAGTGGAGTACCGCAGGGGAAACGAGTTCGGCACGCTTATCTAGCCATTTTTTTAAGGCGGTAATGGCTTTACTACCGATGGGCAGGGTGCGCTGACGTTCTTCTTTGGTGTGAATCGTGACCTCGGCTGTTTCAAGGTCAACCCACGCTTTGGATTGGTAGTGTGGGGTTTGAAAAGGGTGAGTATCCAGCGCTACCAGCTCAGCTAGCCTTAAGCCACTGGAATATAAAAGCTCAAACATAGCTTGGTCACGCCAAGCCACGGCATCGGCATCCTTGTCAGGGATCGCGTTCAGCAGCTTCTCAGTGTGGGTAATGGATAAAATTTTGGGTGCGGGGATGGGACCGCTTGGGGCGCGTAGATGCAGCGTAGGGTTATAGTTGGTTTGATAGTGCTGACTAAACCAGTTAAAAAAATTACGCCACGCGGATAGCATGCGCGCCAGACTGCGCGCTTGTATGCCCTCGGCCTGAAGTTGCCCCAAGGCAAATTGTAAATGGTTGGGGGCGTAACGAGCTGGTGAGGGCAGTGGGTATAAACGGGTTAGATGAGCCAGGTCGCGTCGGTAAGCCGCGATGGTGTCTGCCGCTGCTTGCTCGGACTGCAGATACTGTAACCATTGCTGAATTGCTGTGTCTGTATTAGGCAATGTGTTTTTGTGGTTCATAATAGCGTGTCAACATAGCCATAAAAATTTTTCCCATCGCCACTAAAAAATCCGTACCGATATTATAGGTAAAGCGAGAGGCCATATCTGAGCCTAACGCTAATGCCCCCACACAGTGTGGCTTATCCCACGCATACAGAGGGATCACCGCCATTGAGGCCATGGGCTGCTTAAACCAAGCACCAGCTGGACTGCCTGACACAGGTCCCGTATAGGGTGTCTCTCTTCGTTCTACCCATGCTCTTGTGCTGGGGGTGGTGTCAGCAACGGGGAAAGGGTGTTGATCCCACCAGAGTCGCAACTCAATACTTTGTAAGCCATATTGTTTTTGTAGGCTTGCGCACATGGTTGTGCAAATCTGTGTTGTGGTTTGTGGTTTGGCTAAGAGTTCACACGTCCAGTTAAGTAAGGCTTGGCTAATCAGCTCATTTTCACGCGCGTTATGTAAAAACTGGTGGATTTGTTTTTCGAGTCGTTGGTTTTTTTCTCGTAAGAGCAAGGTTTGACGTTCGGCCAGGGAAATTAGCTTATCGGTACGAGGGTGCGGCAAGCGTAACCCTAAAAGTAGGTCAGGTCGTTCTAAAAAAAACTGTGGGTTTTGAGCTAAAAACTGCGCGACCTCTTCTGCAGAAACTGGGTAATGACGCATGGGTAAAAGTCCTACAATAACTAACGTTGTAAAGAAGAAGGAATAGCAGGCGCCTCTGGAGGGATTTTATAACGGTTGTAGCTCCATAGGTACTGAGCGGGAAAACGTTGGATTAAGGTTTCCATGGCATTATTAA
>JAAYRP010000029.1 GCA_012518715.1 Alcaligenaceae bacterium
CACCTAAAACCGAATCCTGCCTCATTATTTTTAGCTTGTGAGCGTACAGGCGTAGCACCAGAACAGTGTGTGTATATCGGCGATGACGAAAGGGATATCGTCGCTGGTAAAGCGGCTGGCATGACAACCATGGTAGCGGCTTATGGATACTGTCATTTTGACCCGGCTATCCCTTCGTGGCAAGCCAACTGGGTAGCCAATCACGCCGATGATATTTTCCCTTTGCTTGAGCAACATTGGCTCTAAAACACAAAAAAAGCGATGGAGTCAAATCCCCATCGCTTTTTTAGATCAAGCTCCACCTACGCGTGCTGGTCTTGGTGCATAGATGCCGCCGCGGTAAACAATACGTCAGTCGACGAGTTCAGTGCAGTTTCTGCCGAGTCCTGCAATACGCCGATGATAAAACCCACACCGACAATCTGCATGGCCACATCGTTAGACATACCAAACAAGCTTGCAGCTAAAGGAATGAGCAGCAATGAGCCACCTGCTACCCCTGAAGCCCCACACGCCGCTATAGCCGCTACAACACTTAACAACAATGCGGTGCCAATATCCACAGAAATACCCAACGTATTTACAGCCGCTAAGGTAAGCACAGTAATCGTGATCGCGGCTCCTCCCATATTGATGGTCGCACCTAAAGGAATAGATACCGAATAAATATCCTCGTTTAAACCCAGTTTTTTAGACAGGTTCATATTAACGGGAATATTCGCCGCCGAGCTACGGGTAAAGAATGCAGTGACGCCACTTTCTTTTAAACAAGTAAACACCAGCGGATACGGATTACGACGAATTTGCGTCCATACGATCAATGGATTGACCACCAAAGCCACAACCAGCATACACCCTAGTAAAATCGCTAATAACCGAGCGTAATCCCACAACACGCTAAACCCTGTCGTAGCAATCGTACCGGCGACCAAGCCAAAAATCCCCAAGGGAGCAAAACGAATCACTAATCGCACTACAAAAGACACCGCATCGCTTAGGTGTCGCGCCATCTCTTTGGTGGAGTCACTGGCATTGCGCAGTGCAATCCCCAACGCAATGGCCCACGCTAAAATCCCCATATAGTTCGCATTTAAAATGGCCCCTACGGGATTATCAACAATGTTTAATAAAACAGTTAGTAAAACATCACCAATATTGTCAGGGGGGTTTAAGCTTTCTGTGGTGGTTTGCAACTGAATGGAGACCGGAAAGATAAAGCTCACCACAACGGCTAACAACGCCGCTAAGAATGTACCCACCAAATACAACGCCACCACCCGCCCCATATTGCTTTTACTACCCTGGCGGTGATTCGCAATGGAGGATAGAACCAAAATAAACACCAATACAGGGGCGACCGATTTTAAGGCTTTAACAAATAAGTCCCCCAATAAAGCGACCGACTTTGCCGCCTCGGGTAGAAAAAATGCAAACACCACCCCAGCCACTAAGCCCAAGGCAATTTGACTTACTAGACTACCATGCTTGATATAATGCATCAGCGGTCCATGATCAGCTGACGTACTCATGTACAGCTCCCTTTTTATGGATAGATAAATAATGAAAAATAATACTATTTTTATCAGTTAGGAGGCATAGTACACCAATCTTCTTAGACATCTGGAGTTTTTTCCCGTATAATGGAATCATAAACTGCTAAATGAACACTTGGGGCCGATCTGGCTTCGACGTGGGTCACGAAACAGAGCAGGGCATGTCGAGCACCAGTTCGCTCGTAAATCCACTGGAAAACTATAAACGCCAACGATGAGCGTTTCGCTCTAGCCGCTTAATAACCGGTCTTTAGAGCCGCTGCACTAGTTTGTCTTTGGGCTAGGTTAGGTTTCTAACAGCAGCGTCATATTACAAAGAATCGGTCTGGTTCGGGCCACACGAACTTAGACCTAAAACGATGTGGATCGCCAAAAGATGGCCTGTCGAATGGCATGGCTTGCGGCTAAAACTTAAAATTATTCGACTACACATGTAGAACTGCCTGCGGAGGGCTTGCGGACGGGGGTTCAATTCCCCCCGGCTCCACCAAGTATTCCCAATAAAACCAACTATTTCAGTTGGTTTTTTTGTTTTAGCCTTTATAAAAGCAACCAAATCCCCCCAGCCCCTGCCAAAAAAGGCCCAAAAGGAATGGCAGCGGGGACACGTTTTTGTAGCAAGCGCGCTCCCACCACAAACAGCAACCCTAATACCGAAGCGGTAAATAACAAATAAGGTAAAGCATATAATCCGCATAATGCACCTAAAGCTGCTAATAACTTCATATCACCCCCACCTAAACCCGGCTGATTTTTTAATTGGCTATACACGGCATTCAACCCATATAAAAAAACATAGCCGACAACCGCTCCTAAAATCGCTTGATCCGGTGGAACAAACCACGATTGGCTATTCACCAATAAGCCAAGCCATAATAAAGTCAGGGTCCAGCGATCAGGCAAAAAGCCCGTTAGTGCATCAAAATAAGCTAACTGATATAAACCAAAAATAAAAACAATCGTAATAGCAACAGTCAAAGGATACGGATCTCGTACGAGCGAGATCAACAATAAAAAAAACAACCCCCAATAAGGGTATGCTGAAAGCGGTTGGGCTAGCCAGCCTTGTTCAAAAAAGGCTTGTCCTACACGGCGCCACTCTTTGGCTAAACACATAGCGAACACAATCGCCTGTATCCCGACCGCCCCCCAAACCAAAAACGACGCCTCCATCATAGTAGACGCTGCAAAGCGTGTTTAGGTAAAGGCACAGGATGAGCGGGCATTAAAATCGACTGTGTCTGACCTTGCTGTTCGATCTGTATGCGATCAGCCTCAACTTTAGTCAAATAAACCCCCTGCGCAATTAGCTCCCCTTCTTTATAAACACGCGGCTCACTTGCATCCACCCGCAAAATAGCAGTGCCCCGCGTCGGCGCTGAGTGAATCACACCCAGCAGCTGCACTCGTACCGGTGCTCCCTGTGTTCCAAACCAAGCACTGACGGTGTCTTCTGCTCGGGACGCATGGGGCGCTGGATGTAAAAAACGGGTTACCAACAAAGGCGTAGGTGCCCAAAAATGGGCGACTCCGTAACCTAAAGCCATCGCAATCGCGACCTGACTACCTCGTTTAGATAAAACCTGCCATAAATTTGAAATGTAGCGCAGATACACTCTACTCATTCCTTCTTCTAAGTATTTAGCAGCCATGCTGCCCGTTAGGGGTAAGGAGCTTTATTTTGTCACGCCTTGGTGTCCTTTATGTGACATTTTCTTTTTTATTAATTGTTTGCAATGTCATCACACTCTTCTCAAGCGGTAGCCTCTCAATCACAACGGGGTTTTTCTTTAATTGAAATTATGGTGGTCATCGTGATCATGGGTATTATGGCCGCTCTCGTCGTGCCAAATTTACTAAATCGCCCTGACCAAGCCCGTGCTATTGCGGCAAAACAAGATATTCTTGCTATCAGCCAAGCTCTAAAGTTATATCGCTTAGATAACGGTCGATACCCTACCACCGAACAAGGGTTAGACGCCCTGCGAACCAAACCAACCATTCCACCTGTTCCCCACAACTGGCAGCCTTATTTAGATCGTTTACCCATGGACCCATGGGGAAATCCATATCATTACCTAAACCCCGGTGTACATGTTGAGGTAGATGTGTTCTCTTTTGGGGCAGACGGTGTCGCTGGTGGAGAAGGCGTTAATAGCGATATTGGCTCGTGGCAATAATATTGCGATGCATCAGCAAGGGTTTTCGATTCTGGAGGTCTTAGTAGTACTCGTCATTATCAGTATTACTGCCATGGTTGGTATTAGTTATATGCCCCAATCCAGTACCAATAGCTTACATGCTGATGGCATTCGGCTCACTCAACTGTTTACTCTTGCTCAAAACTATGCCCACCAGCAAGGGGTAAACATGATTTGGCAACCCGAATCCCAAGGTTTTACTTTTACTCTAACCGATGCCAACACCAAAACACTTCCCACCCCTTTACTGCCCCAATCCTGGCTGAGTCCTCGTCCGGTGCAAGTCAGTATAGAGCCCGCGCATGAGGTAGTGCGGTTTAACGCGCATTGGCTACGCGCCCCTTATACCGTAATCCTGGATAACGGGATCGATCGTTTACGCATTCAAAAAGATCCCTATGGTAGCTATGAGGTGCTGTATCAATGAAAAGAGAACGCGGTTATACACTTGTCGAGGTATTAATTGCTCTGGCTATTGTTAGCGTTGCGATCACAGCAGTTTTTCATGCACTACAAGTCAGTACGCATAGCAGCCGCCAAGTGGGACTACGTAGCTTGGCCCTACATGCGGCTCAAAACACGCTGGCTGAACTCTATTTACAGCGTGCATTTCCACAACCTGGACTTAGCACAAAAGCGTGCCCATTAGGTCCATATCCCTTTTCTTGTGAAATTGAAAGTAAAAAAACTATGCATGCTCAATTTCGCCAAATAACCATTCGAGTGCACTTGGAAAATGAGCCCAATGCCTTGAGTACTTTATATGGAACCTTAGCGCGTACACGATGAATGAACGTGGTTTTACTCTTATTGAGGTTCTCATTGTCTTATTTATTATGTCTATTTTAAGCGTTTTATCTTGGCAAGCACTAGATCACGTCGATCGCGCTAAACAACGTCTGGATCGCTCCCAGACACAAATCAATGCAATTCAGGCCGTACTGCAACAGCTAGAGTACGATCTGCAAAATCATGCCAATTTATCGCTTTATCTGGAAAATCGCCCCGCTTTACCTTTTAGTGCCAACCAACCTTGGGAACTGCATGGTATCCATTGGGAGCAAACTGAAACCGCCTCTACTCTATATATTTTGCAAGCCATTGATCAACAATGGCAATGGGTGCAATGGACCTTTAAAGATCAAAAACTTTACCGTGATGAGGCAACTGCTGGCATCGAGCTACCCCTTGCGCAGAGCCAGCCACACTTTGTTGCTTTACCCGCTGTCCACGACTTTCAAATTCAAACATGGATTCCAGCACGGGGGTGGCAAACCCCGCCTTTACTCAGCCAACGGCGTGCTACAGGCGTGGAAATCCAGTTAACTCAACAGCAAAACGAACAACGCTTCACTTATCGTAAAGTGGTGGTGCTGCCATGAGCCTTTACTCTATCCAACAACAAGGCTTAGCGGTCATCAATGCCTTAGTCATTGTCATGGCTACCAGCCTCATTGCGGTCAGCTTATTAGAAAAACAAAGCCAACAAACTGAATGACTCATTGCCGAACAAGAGCGTAGTCAGGCTGTTTGGCTGCTGCGCGGCGGACTCGACTGGGTACAACAACTTTTGCAAATCGAGGGTCGCCGCAGTCCGATCACTACTACCAGTGGAGTGCTTGCACAACGCCTTCAAAACCTAACCATTGAGGCCATAGAGGGCACAGAGTCCGCCTTATTTTCTGGTTATATTGAAGACGAGCAAAGCAAGTTTAATCTATTACGTCTGGTATCAGCCCAAGCAATTGATTCACAGCAAGTGGCTCAACTTGAACAGCTCTTTATGTGGATAGATTTACCTCAGACACTCGCTAAAGCATTTGCGCAACAGCTTCTAGGTAGTTATCAAACGTCTTCTCACTCTCCCAGTCAACTTGCGGGACGTCGTCCGACAGAGCTGGCAGCCGCTGCCTCACTGAGTTCTGAGCAACGTACTCGTCTTAACCAGTACTGCACCTTATTACCCCCTCAGACCAAGCTCAATATCAATACGGCCTCGGCAGAAGTGCTCGCCGCCTCTATTCCTACACTGAGTTTGGCTGAAGCCACCCAGCTAGTCCGTGACCGAGATCAGGGAAATTGGTTTATGTCGACCTCACAGTTTTTGCAACGCTTACCCAGCGCAGAACACGACACATTAAAAAAAGTAGAGCTTAAAAGCCAGTGGTTTGTAGTACATGGCGAAATTCAGCGTGGTGCTACCCATGTACGCCAGCAAGCATTACTGCACCGTCAGTCCAATCAAACCTCTATTGTTTGGGTTCAATAATGCGCACACATCTTCGGTTACAACTTCCTCGATTACAAACACTAACCGTGCAACAGCCTCTTGCTTTTGCCATTGTTGATCGTCGCCGTCAGCTACAACAAGAAGGCCACATGCCCTTGTCGCAGCTTTTACGGCAGTTTTCACACCTACCCTTTGTCTGTTGGCTCGCAGAAGGGGATGCCATCACCACCCAGCTAACCCTACCTCCACTTAAAAAATCGCAACGCGAGACCGCCATACGCAGTCGCTTACAAAGTATGCTTTTGCAGCCCTACGATTGTTATGTAGTGAGTTGGGAAGAATCCTCTTCTGGCAATTACCAAGTGAGCTGGGCCTTAAAAAAAACCTTGCAGCCTTTACTCCAGCCGTTACAACAAGCCGCTATATCTCGGATTCAGCTGATTCCTAGCACCGAGGAAAATCACGCTAACTGGCGTACGGAACCCTTACCTAAGACAAATTTGTTTTTTGTCTTGGATAGCCAAGCGACTTCAAGCGCAATGTGGCCTTGGCTAAAGTGGCCCCTGCTTGCAACAGTAGTCTGGTGGAGCAGCCTGGCATTGGGTCAATATAAAGTCAAGCACTATACCCACGCTTTACAACAAAGCAATCTCGAACTTGTTCAAAGTACATTTCCCCATCTCCCTCTTGTTATTAACCCTTTAGCTCAAGCTAAACAAGCACTGCAACAACAAGAGGAGGCTCATTCTCATCAACCTAATTCTGCAAGCTTAATTTGGCTATTAGAGCGCATCAGCGAGCTCGCCCCCGAGCTCAACGATAACGTGCGTGCGTTGCAATATGAAAATCAACGCTTACAGCTCACTCTGACTGAACCTTTGACAAGCCTCTTCACAACGCCATCATGGCAGCAACTACAAGACCAAGCGGCTGCTCAACAAATCGTTGTGCTTGATGATGAGACAAACCCTGTGGCTCTGTGGATAGAAGTGCATATGGAGCAAAACCATGAGTAAACATCAATGGAAACAGCAAGTACGTCAACATTTACAGCACTATCACGCTTTACTCTGGCAAACTCGCACCCCACAAGAAAAACGTGCTTTGCGCTGGGGTGCCGTCGCTTTGCTGATCCTACTTGGGGTTTGGCAGCTACAGGCGCAACGACAACAAACACAACAGCTCCATCAACGCCTACAAACAGCCGTAAAAGAACGGGAGCAGCTGCTACACATCCAGCACCAAGCCACTCAGATCGTGCCTCGCCGCTACACATACTCGGTTGAAGAGCAGCACCAAGCCTTAGCACAAAGTCTCGCGACGGAATCCTTGAGTGCTTATATGAGGTTTGACGACAAAGATAAAAAAGCGGCGCCCCCCTGGCATATACAGGTCGACGCCATGCCTGCGACATTACTTACTCAATGGCTTTTTCATACCCCCACGCAACTGCAACTTCACGTCTCCCATTTACACCTGCAACGCAGCCAAAAAGAAGGGCGAGAACAGGCCGCTCTTTTATCGGGTCAGATTCAATTACAACCGCAGGAGCAACCATGAAAACGTGGCTCTACCGTGGTTTTTTACTCCTTGTCGCAATCATGAGCTTTGTGTTTTTTCTGCCAGCAAGTTGGATGCAATACGCAATACCAAAAAACGGCCCCATTCAACTTAGCCAACTTTCTGGCCGCTGGTGGCAAGGCAGCGCCTACCTTACGCTTGGCTCCTATGCGCCCACAACACTACCACAACCTCTGCGCTGGCACTGGCAGTGGCAAGGGTTACCCCAGCTTGTCTGGAATCATCCCACCTTAAACCCTCAGCAAGGTGCTC
>JAAYRP010000030.1 GCA_012518715.1 Alcaligenaceae bacterium
AACCTGCTTTTAGAAAGGAGCTAGCTCAATTAGAAAAACAGCAAAGTGCTGCAGATTACGATGAGGCGCTTAAAGAATCTTTCCCGGCTTCAGATGTACCAGCACATGACCAGCCTAAGAAAAAAAATACCGAAGTCTCTGTGCAGAGTGATGACGGCCAGACCTACACCTTAAAAGACGGGGCCGTGGTCATTGCAGCGATTACCTCATGTACCAATACCTCTAACCCCAGCGTTATGATCGCCGCCGCGCTGGTTGCGAAAAAAGCGCATGAAAAAGGCTTAACGCGTAAGCCTTGGGTCAAAACCAGCTTGGCACCTGGCTCGCGCGTGGTGACCGATTACTATGAGCGTGCTGGTCTGACCCCGTATTTAGATGCTTTAGGTTTTAATTTAGTGGGTTACGGGTGTACTACTTGTATCGGGAATTCGGGCCCGTTGATCCCCGAAGTGGCCGCTGCGATTGATGCCAATGATATGACTGTGGTTTCGGTGCTATCAGGCAACCGTAACTTTGAGGGGCGTATTCACCCGCAAGTAAAGATGAATTATTTAATGTCACCCCCTTTAGTGGTGGCGTATGCGATTGCGGGCACTATGGATATTGATCTACAAAATGATGTCTTAGCCACAGATGCGCAAGGTAATCCGGTTTATTTGAAAGACATTTGGCCAACGACAGAAGAAGTTCAAGCGGTCATCGAGCAGGCTATAACCGAGGATATGTATCGCCGCGGTTATCAAGATGTGTTCGCGGGGGATGAGCGTTGGCAGCAGCTTCCTACACCAGAAAGCGAGCAGTTTCATTGGGATCCACAGTCTACCTATGTGCGCCATCCCCCTTATTTTGAACAAATGCGTGCTCAACCAGAGCCCGTGGCAGATATTGAAAACGCACGCGTGCTGGCTAAGCTGGGTGATTCGGTCACAACTGACCACATTAGCCCAGCGGGAGCGATTGTGCCCATGACGCCTGCTGCCATGTATTTAACTGAGCATGGCATAGAGCCCAAAGACTTTAACTCCTATGGTTCGCGTCGTGGTAACCACGAGGTCATGATCCGAGGCACTTTTGCTAATGTGCGCTTGCGTAACCAGCTAGCACCCGGTACCGAGGGCGGATATACCCGAGACTTTACCCAAGAGGGGGCACCCATCACGACTATTTATGATGCGTCACGCCATTATCTTGCGCAGCAAGTGCCTTTGGTGATTTTGGCGGGTAAAGAATACGGGTCGGGGTCCTCGCGTGATTGGGCGGCTAAAGGTACGATGTTGTTAGGGGTGAAAGCGGTGATTGCCGAGTCCTATGAGCGTATCCACCGTTCGAATTTACTGGGTATGGGGGTTTTACCTTTGCAGTTTCCCGAGGGACAGAATGCCCAAACACTGGGATTACTTGGTGACGAAGTATTTAGTATCACTGGTGTGACCGCACTGAATCACGGGCAGATTCCTAAAACGGTGCAGGTGAAGGCCGGAGACATAAGCTTTGAGGCGATTGTGCGTATTGATACGCCATCCGAAGCAGAGTATTTCCGCCACGGAGGGATTATGCAATATGTTTTACGTAGTTTGATGTAAACCGCTAAAGGGGCATTATGCCCCTTTACTTTTGAATTTATTAATCCAATAGGCGGTAGAGACATCATGCTTCGTACAGGGGGGCGTGGTTTGCTGTAGTTCTTTAATGATGTCTGAAGCGAGGAATTTACCGTATTCCACACCCCACTGGTCAAAAGGGTTTATCCCCCAGATTAACCCCTGTACAAAGACTTTATGCTCATACAAGGCCAACAGAGCGCCAAGGTGATAAGGGGATAAGCGCGGCAACACAATTAGAGTGTTGGGGCGCCCACCTTGATGTGTACGGTGTTTGGCGAGCCAGGCGGCATCGTTGGGAGCGTGGCCTTGCTGTAGGCATTCCTCGTAGGCTTGTTCGTAGCTCTTGCCTCGTAGCATGGCTTCGCGCTGGGCAAGACAGTTAGCTAACAGGCTTTGGTGATGCTCTTGCCAACGGTGATCGGCTTGCTGACAGACGATAAAGTCTACCGCTGATCCTTCGGTGCCTTGGTGTAGCCACTGAAAAAAGGTGTGTTGCGCATCGGTGCCAGGCATGCCCCAAACTACAGGGCCCGTTGCTACGGGCACGGGTTCCCCATTTAGATCCACTGACTTACCAAGGGATTCCATTTCTAGCTGTTGAATATACGGAACCAGATATGCGAGGCGAGAATCATACGGGGCAATATTTAATGAAGCAATATGTAAGATATTGCGGTTAATAATGCCGTGTAGTGCCATTTGTACGGGAGCATTATGAGAAAGTGGCGCTGATTCAAAGTGGTGATCCATGGCTGCTGCCCCCGCATGCATACCCGCAATTACATCCGAGCTAACGCTTAAAGCGGTAGTGAGCCCCACACTGGACCACAGAGAAAAACGTCCCCCGACCCAATCCCAAAAAGTAAAAATGTTTTTTGTTGGAACCCCCCATTTTGCGGCTCGTTCAGGCTTAGCCGTAATAGCGACCACTTGCTCATGCGGAGTAGGGACGCCAGCGGCTTTGAGCCACTCTAGGGCTCGCTGCGCGTTGGTTAAGGTTTCGGCCGTGGTAAAGGATTTAGAGGCTACCACAACCAGTGTGTCATGTGGGTTCAGGTCAGCTAAACCGCTTTCAATGGCATGGCCGTCAATGTTGGCCACGAAACGCACCGTACGCCATAACTTACTATAGCCAAAAGCACTGATACAAAGACGAACCCCCCAATCGCTACCGCCAATACCAATGTGCACAATATGACGCCAGCGGTGTGCCGTATCAGCGTGGCGGATAAAGGCATTAAAGCGCTCTCGCTCGGCAGTGACTTCGGGGGTAGTCATATGTTGGCGCAAGGCTGTGTGCCAGGCGGCTCGGTTTTCTGTTGGGTTGACGATACCACCATGTAGTAAAGCATGGCGTTGCTGTTCAAAGTGACGTTGCTCTAGTAAACGTGTGGTAGCGGTCTCGATGGCAGGGGAACAACGCTGACCGCTGAAATCCAGCGTGATACCTGCCGCTTCGATTGTATAAAGACTGTTGAGTGTCGGTTTTGTTTGCTCTACAGCTGAAACGAGTTCCGACCAGGCCGGTAGTTGAGTAAGAGATGGGGTGGGTTGCATAGTGTTACGGATGAGGAGTTGGCATAGGTTTGTTTTCGATCAGATTAAGAACACCACGCACTAAGCGATAAATGTTCCAAATCATAGCCGCAAAAAAAATCACAAAGCCGACCCCAAGTAAAGCAGTTAGGGCGCCAAAAATGCATAGTCCTAAAGTGATCCAAAACGTGCGGATTTGCCAAGTGAAATGAGAGACCAGCATGGGGTCTTTGATTTCATTGCGTTTAATGTGGTTAATAATAATAGCCACAATTGCTGGGATACCACCAAGAAAATAGCCAGCCCCATAAAGCGCATAAATAACCATGGTAAGTTGACGCTGACTTTTGAATGCATCATTGTTTAGGGGAGCTGGTTGTAGAGGCTGGTTCATGACGTGGGGAAAAACCTGTAAAAAGAGGATGGATAGAAACTAGTAGCCTTCGTATTAATATCACTATTCCTATTTGAATCAAAATAAAAAAGGTAAAGATAGGAATCAGCCACCAACCTTGTATTATAAAAGAAAATTTTTGATATAAAGGTGTATAAAGCTGAATAAAAAATACATGGATCCCATAAATGGTTAGGCTATGGGTACTCAGCCATAAGGTTAACCCTGTGGGCTTAGGCCAGCGATGGGCGTAGTGTACGATCAGATAAAAGGCGCTGGTAGCAGCTAGTATGACATTAAGGCTTAAGTAGTCATAGAAAAGCACGGAAGGTTGAGCTTGAGAGCGGCTAAGCCAATAGGTACCCAGCAGGGTAACCAGTGAGCCGGAGATCAAACTAAGCACGGCGCCTATGGAGTAGGTGCGGCGTGGCTGCCATTCCATGATCCACGCTCCGACAAAAACGTAGCCAATTAACCCAATAAAACTAAACAGCGCATACTGCGATTGGATCACAGAGGCTGTAGGAAAGAAAATCAAACCACCGTTAATGCCTGCCCAAAGCAAAAGCCAGAGCTGCTTTTCTTTGCCAGTACTATGCTGGTAGAAAACACGCAAAAAAGGGATAGTTAAATAAATACCGATTAGCGCGTATAGATACCAAAGATGATGACCCGAGGGAGTATAAATCGCTTTAAGAAAGGCTTGTGATAAAGCGGAGGGAGTGGGGTCACGGACTTGATTCCAAATCAGATAAAACAAAGACCAACCGATAAGCGGTGGCAAGATACGTCTGAAGCGCTTTTTAAAAAACACACCTAGAGGCTCACGCTTATGCAGCAGCAGCGCGCCACTGAGCATCAGAAAAAGAGGCACACTAATACGAGCAAGTCCATCATAGGTGTTGCTTGCCCACCAGTTTTTATCCCACTGATGAAAGCCTAAGGCTGCCACGTGCAGAAGTACGACCAGTACACAAGCTAAAGCGCGGCAGAACACCAGGTTTTGCAGTTGATTCGGGGGGAAACTACGGGTATAACTCATGACGGATAGACATACATATAATCATGTCTTTACCCTAACAAAATCGCTACTGTAAGTTGTTGCGAGCTTTGTATAAGTTTGAGCAAAGCTTACAGAGCAGAAACTACGATAGGTTACGATGAAAACACATAAAATCGCCGTGATGGCTGGAGATGGGATTGGGGTTGAGGTCATGCCAGAAGCGCTGCGTGTGCTGGAGACCGTGAGCAAAAAGCATGGCATTGCCTTAGAGTATGAGACTTTTGATTGGTCAAGTGCAGATTACTACCACAAACACGGACAGATGTTGCCCGATGATTGGTTCGAGCAGCTGCGGGGTTTTGATGCGATTTTATTTGGTGCGGTGGGCTGGCCAGTGGTGGTCCCAGACCATATCTCTTTGTGGGGCTCGTTGCTAAAATTCCGTCGTGAGTTTGATCAGTACATCAACATGCGGCCTGTACGTTTAATGCCGGGGGTACCGTGCCCTTTGGCAAATAAAAAGCCCGGTGATATTGATTTTGTGGTGGTGCGAGAAAATACCGAAGGGGAGTACACCAATCTGGGTGGGCGTATTTTCGAAGGGACCGAGCGCGAGGTAGTGATCCAAGAATCCGTGTTTACACGCACGGGTGTGGACCGGGTCTTAAAGTACGCGTTCGAGGTCGCACAGAGCCGCCCAGCTAAACATTTGAGCTCCGCCACCAAATCCAATGGTCTGGCTATTAGTATGCCGTATTGGGATGAGCGGCTTGAGCAGATGGCGGCGCAGTATCCAGAAGTGCGTTGGGATAAGCATCATATCGATATTATGACAGCTCGTTTTGTGCTTAATCCAGAACAGTTTGACGTGGTGGTTGCGTCAAACTTATTTGGAGATATTTTGTCGGATCTTGGACCGGCGTGTACTGGGACAGTGGGAATTGCGCCTTCGGCAAATTTAAATCCAGAGCGTCGTTTTCCTTCCTTGTTTGAACCTGTACATGGCTCGGCGCCGGATATTGCGGGTAAAAATATCGCTAACCCTGTGGCTATGATTTGGTCAGCGGCCATGATGGTTGAGTTTTTAGGTCAAGGCCAAGCGCCTTATCAAGCGGCTTATACAGATATGATGCAGGCGATTGAGCATTGCTTAGAACAAGGGCCTCGAACTGCAGACTTAGGTGGTAAGGCCTCCACCACAGAGGTTGGTCAAGCGATTGCTGCTATGATTTAAAACAAGAAAA
>JAAYRP010000031.1 GCA_012518715.1 Alcaligenaceae bacterium
CGCCACGCCACATCCAGCTCTTGCGCCTGT
The DNA here is from genome assembly GCA_012518715.1 of Alcaligenaceae bacterium. Taxonomy (GTDB): domain Bacteria; phylum Pseudomonadota; class Gammaproteobacteria; order Burkholderiales; family Burkholderiaceae_B; genus Paenalcaligenes; species Paenalcaligenes hermetiae. The sequence continues at coordinate 31 of JAAYRP010000031.1, forward strand.
AGTTGTAGCTGCTCGCTTTTAATAAAAAGCGCACGAGACTGATAGCGCGTATTAACTAAGTAAATCGCCGATGCCATCACTAACAACGCTAAGATAGGGACCCAAATACGTAAATTCATCGGCGCCCTCCGCGTTTAGAGTGCGCCCCCGCTACGGCTGAATAGTCAATAGCCGCTGCTAACTGCTGCTGCCACCCAGAAACCAAAGGTGCTGCCGTACGCTGGGCCACCCGTAATACCGCAGAGCGAGCACGCACATTGTGCTCAATTTCCTCTGTGCTAGGCAAAACCCGCCCGAGACTCTCTAACCAAGCTGAAGGCAAATCTTTTTCGGCAATAGGTAGCCGTGCATACTGCATCGCTGGGTTAGCTGCGCCAGTGATAAACTGCTTAACGATCCGGTCCTCTAGAGAGTGAAAGCTAATTACCGCCAAACGACCACCCGTTTTTAATAGGCTTAAGATTGACGGGAGCGCATCCGTAAGCTCCTGGAGCTCGCGGTTGAGGAAAATCCGTATAGCCTGGAAGGTCCGAGTGGCTGGGTGATGATTCTTTTCCCGCGTGCGGACGGTGCTGGCGACCAGCTCGGCGAGATCATGCGTGGTACGTAGCGGGCTGGATTCGCGGCGACTTGTAATCGCCTTTGCAATCTGGAAAGCAAACCGTTCTTCGCCATAATCTGCGATGACCTCCTTAATATCATCTAGGTCAGCTGTAGCTAACCATTCTGCGGCCGTAGGGCCGGTTGAGTTATCCATACGCATGTCCAAAGGACCATTGCGCATAAAAGAAAAACCACGATCAGCATCATCTAGCTGAGGCGAAGATACCCCCAGATCCATCATGACGCCATCGACCTGATCTACCCCTAAAACGGCTAAGCGCTCTGCTATCTGCGCAAAACCAGCATGTACCACTGTTACACGCGTATCCTCGGCGCTTAAGGCTTGAGCATAAGCAATAGCCGCAGGGTCCTTATCAAAAACAATAAGGCGGGCCTTAGGGGAGAGAAACTGTAATAAATATCGACTATGCCCACCACGCCCAAATGTTGCGTCGACAAAAACCCCGTCTTTAGGGGCAAAGGTGGTATCGGGCACAGACCAGCGCCGCGCTTTAAATACAGGCGCGATCAATGCAGAAACCGTAGGTTCCAATAAAACGGAACGGTGTTTGAGTTCCATGACTAGCCGATTAAAGAGAAAAATGATCTAAAGACTCGGGTAGGCCTTGAGCCAAATCTGCGGCTTGGCGAAGTTCGAGTTGCTCAGCGTCCCAGAGTTCAAAGTGAGCACCTAAACCTAACAGCATGACATTTTTGTGCAGACTGGCGACTTGACGTAGTTCAGGACTGATCAAAATACGTCCAGCCGAATCAATGTCCACGTCTTGTGCAGAGCCAAGCATCAGCCGTTGCAACGCCCTCGCTGACATAGGCAAAGCCGCAATTTGTTCACGCTTTTGCTCCCACGTGGAACGGGGATAGAGGATTAAGCAGCCATCAGGGTGTCGTGTCAAAGTCAGGCGGCCGGATTCCTCCGCCATTAAGACGGCTCGATGACGCGTAGGGATCGTCATGCGACCCTTAGCATCGAGGCTAAGCGCACTACTGCCTTGGAACACCCGACCCATCCTTTTCCACAAAAACCCACTTTTTCCCACTCTAAGCCATGCGGGTCGTAGGGTCAAGACTCTGAACGATTTTTTTCAATTACAACAATCACTTAGATTCGGATTCATTTCAAATTAAACCAAGAGAAAACCCTATAAAATCAATAAATTGAACCTGAATCTAAAAGTAAAATGTAACAAGCCATACCCTCTTGATGAAGCATCAGGACACGGCTTTTACATATAGATACAATATGGAAAGAATGAGAAGGTGAGACAGGTCTATAGGCCGGATTTTGTAAGCCTGATCAGGCTGGCAATCATTCATCTAGGCGTATGGTTACCCATACGCTCAAGCCATCTACCCGCATATTCGGACGAGCCGCCCTTTCGGTGCTTTGAACACCTGCATATGCCTATTTGATGTTGCTCCAGATAGAGGTTACCGCGTTTCACCCTGCATCGTTATGGTGTGAAACACACCAAACAGTACGGAGATAGCCGTACCAGTGCATATAATAGATATGCCCCCGACGCAGTCTCGTCTCTGTGGCCCTATTCCTTGGCTCGGCGCATGCCTTGCCAGACGGCTGTTAGCCGCTATCTTGCTCTATGGAGTCCGGACCTTCCTCGGGGATCCCGCGATTGCCCGACCTGCCCCACAACCTTATTGTAACCTGCGACAATATAAACATTCATCTTTTATTTTAATTTTGCCTATGTCTACTCATCTCGTAACGCTAAACCGCGTACAACTCGCCTTTGGTCATTACCCCTTGTTAGATCAAGCTGACCTCATTATTTATGATAATGAGCGGTGCGGGCTTATCGGGCGCAATGGCACAGGCAAATCCTCACTACTAAAACTCATCGATCAACGCTTACAGCCTGATGAAGGCGAAATCATGTTCAAAAGTGGTTTACGTGTGGCCACCGTGGAACAAGAACCAGAGCTTCCTGCCCAAACCACTATTTATGATTACTTGTGTGGTGACTATGC
>JAAYRP010000223.1 GCA_012518715.1 Alcaligenaceae bacterium
AATCCATGTTAACTCAATCCTGTACTTACTCTCTTTTTAGCGAGCTATAGAAATGCAAATCAATCTTATTACTAAAAACAACACGTGGAAGCGTTTTGCGCTAAGCACAGCCGCCCTCCTTTTAAGCACCCAACTGTTTGCACAAAACGCTGTGTTTGACCAGCCTGACACTGATTTTAATGCCATGCTCGGCGTCAGCGGCGTGGTGCACCCAGGCGATAAAGCAGAAGTATGGGGGCGTGGATTTAAACCCGGCCAAGAAGTACAGCTTATGCGTAATGGCCAAGTCCTAACCGGAAACCAGCCAGTAGTTGCCGACGATCAGGGGCAAATTCGTGTAGAAATCCATATCCCCCACGATGCGGCGCTAGGCTTACACCCCATCATTGCACAAGTGGCTAAACCATCGGCGGCTACGGTTTTTGATCTAAAAGTCTCGCCCAAAATTGAGGCCACCGGTGAGGACAAGTTCACCCTGGCCCAAACCCCCGTCACCGCAGGTTTATATCAAGTGGCCTACAGCGCTAAAAACGATGTGCTCTTTGTGACATCTGCCGTAGGACGCCCACCCGTTAAACAATCTCAGCTTAGCAAGATCGATCCAAAACAACTCAAAATAACACAACATATCACGCCCGCTGCGGACCCTGCACGTGAGGGGCAAGTCATGGCCGTCTATGGGGTAACGGTTGACGACAAGCAAAATACCGTATGGGTGACTAATACTCGGGCTGGCACCGTCGCTGTCTATAGTCAGGATGATCTCAAACTGCTTAAACAGTTTGAACATGGTAGCGCGCCTCATGCTCGCGATGTAGTTGTGGACGAAACGCAGCAAAAAGCGTTTGTGTCTTCGCCCACCTCTAACCAACTCTATGTTTTTGATAGCAAAGCGCTCAAAGCACTTGATCCCATTACGATTCCTTCTAAAACCCGTCAAAATTTTGCGGCGATGAGCTTAGCTTACGATGCCAAGCAGCAACGCTTATACACCGTTAGCCGCAGCACAAACGAGCTCGCCGTCATAAACACCAAAACCAATACTGTAGAAACCGTTATGGCGCTTGCTGGTATTAAAAATGCCTCTGGTATTGCCATCGCCCCCGAACACCAACGCGCTTTTGTGACCGGACAATCTACCGATAACGTAGTCATTGTCGATCTAAAAGACAACAGCATTTTGCACAACACACCTGTAGGCGCAGGCGCACTGAATGTCGCTTGGGATGAGGCTTCTCAGCTTGCCTATGTCGCCGTTCGTGGTGCAGATGCCGTCACTGTGATCAACATTAACGGCGAGCTGGTTGCACACCTACCCATTGGCAGTTTCCCCAACCACATCACCACAGATCAAAAAGGCCATGTATATGTGGTGAATAAAGCGCGCGGTCAAGAGGATGACAGCGCTGATCAAATAACACGGATTCAACCTAAATAATTTTTAAAAAGGGGCTAGGTGTACACCTAGCCTATTTGCTATGAATGTGTTGCAGATGTACGAACCACACAGTGCCTTATTTGCAAGCCCCATGGGCACCTTATTAACTTACGGTAGCAAAAAACGTCTGTTTTTTACTAATGCCTCTGGACTGCTCACCCAACAGGCACGGCAACTACTGCGGGCACACCCTGAGGTCGAGTACATGGTGGGTTTGCTGCCCTTTAATACTAACCAGCCCGCCCAGCTGCTTATCCCCGAGCAGGCCCATTACACTAAAGGCTATTCCTATGCAAAAAACACCACTTACGCCCCCACCGCCATCCAGCATATCCAAGCCCGCCCAACCGCCGCTGTCTTTGAAAAACAGGTTGAGCAGGCTCTGGCCGCATTACAGCAAACCCCGCCATTACAAAAATTGGTCATGGCTCGACACTTGGATTTGCAGCTCTCGCAGGCCTTAGATCGTACAGCGCTTTTAGATGCCCTGTGGCAAAAAAATCCAAAGGGTTATACCTATGCCATTCCTTTAGACAACAGTACTGACCCAGCTACCTTTTTGGGAGCCAGCCCAGAACTGCTGCTACGCAAGCAGGCAAACCGTGTTTATCTGAATCCCTTAGCAGGTACCGCTCTGCGCGACTTAGCAGACCCAGAACAAGACCAACGCATTGCCCAGCAGCTTCAAGCTTCTGCCAAAGACCGGCATGAGCATGCCATTGTTATTGAAAATATTTTAGAAGCCCTGCGCCCTTTTTGTGATCACTTAACGGCCGCGGCAACCCCTAGCTTGGTGTCTACCGCAACGTTGTGGCATTTATCTACAGAAATTCATGGTGAACTCAAATCACCGTATGCAGATGCGTTAACTTTGGCTTTGGCTGTGCATCCC
>JAAYRP010000224.1 GCA_012518715.1 Alcaligenaceae bacterium
ACCTCATCCAAGGCTTCATTCATACCGGGCAAAGGGGTATTTACGGCCAGCTCTAAACGGTGACCATTGGGATCAAAAAAATAAATAGATTGAAACAACGCATGATCCGTCGGACCAATCACATTGACACCATTGGCTTCCAAGCGTGCTTTTGCTTGCAATAAGGTATCCATGGAATCCACTTCTAAGGCCAAATGCTGCGTCCATTTTGGCGTATTTTCATCACGCCCCATTTCAGGACGTGTTGGCAGCTCAAAAAAAGCCAACACATTACCCATTCCCGCATCTAAAAAAATATGCATATAAGGGTCAGGCTCACCCGTTGATGGCACACTGTCTTCGGCAATCGCCAAAACCAATTTCATATCAAGATTTTTTTCATACCATTTTGCGGTGGCATACGCATCTTTGCAGCGATAGGCCACATGGTGTATTTTTTTAATCATGGCAGCAGTCTCCTTGCTGAACGTCATCAAGATAAGTCACGACGACAAAACACTGATAGCTACTTCATTAAAAACGAAAACCATCTATGAATCAAATGGATTTTTTCCTTTGATTTATCAATTAAACTAATAAATAGATCAACCTCAGAGATAGCCCAAATGAATATCAGCCTGCGCCAATTACGTGCTTTTGTGGAGCTTGCCAAAACCCAAAGTTTTACCGTCGCCGCTCAAAACCTATTTATCACCCAATCCGCTTTAAGCAGCCTAATTAAGCAAATGGAGCGCTCCCTTGGTCTGCAGCTTTTTGATCGCAGCACACGCCGCGTGCAATTGTCTGATGTGGGTAAAGACTTATACCCCTTAGTCGATAAAATTTTATTGGACTTAGGTAGCGTATTAGACGAGGCCGCTAGCCTAAAAGCGCTAAAAAAAGGCATTGTACGTATAGCAGCCCCGCAACTGCTTTCCAGCACGGTTATTCCCACCGTCATTGCGCAATTTCACCAGCACTATCCAGATATTCAGGTTCAACTTTATGATTGCGGTGTAGAGCAGGTGGCCAACAAAGTCCTCGCTGCCGAAGTGGATTTCGGTGTTGGTCCTGAGCGTGATAGCAGCGTAGAGATTCAATCCACTTTATTATTTGAGAGCCCTTTTCATGTGGTGCTGCCGCCGCAACACCCGCTTGCTCAAGCCGAACACTTATCTTGGCAACAGCTACAAGGCCAAGCTCTCATCTTATTACAAGGTCAATTTACAAAACGTCTTTCTGGGGATTTAGATAGCACAGAATATGGCCCAGAGCTCAATCTTAAACCGGCCCATTTAGTGAGCTTTATGTCTACGGCTTTAAGCATGGTGCATGCAGGACTGGGGTTAACGGTATGTATGCCTTATGCTCGCCCACTGGTCGAGCGCTATGGACTGGTGATGCGACCTATTAGTAACCCAGCGGTTTATCGCCGCTTTTATATTTATGAGCGTTCTGCCCGTACCTTAGCCCCTGCTGCGACCGCATTTAAAAATCAGCTATGTAATGCATTTTAATGGCTTTATATTTCCCTTTCGTACCGCTTTTTTTATGTTATCGTGAATAAAAGACGTGTTTTTTAAAGCTGTACCAACCATCCTTTTTGCCTCAGGAGAACCATTATGGCAATGATGAAAGCTGCAGTATTTGTAGAAAAAAACCGCATCGAACTCGTCGACAAGCCCATTCCGGATGTCGGGCCAAACGATGCTCTCGTCAAAATCACTACCACCACGATTTGTGGCACGGACATCCATATTCTAAAGGGGGAATACCCGGTCAAGCCCGGGCTGACGATTGGGCACGAACCCGTTGGTATCATTGAAAAGCTAGGCAGCAATGTGCGGGGCTACCAAGAGGGCCAACGCGTCATTGCAGGGGCCATTTGCCCAAGCTTCACCTCTTACCCTTCCCAAGACGGTTTTCCCTCTCAAGACGGGGCTTATCTTCTGGACGATGATGACACATGCCCATGCCACGGCTACAAAGCCACCGCAGGCTGGCGCTTTGGCAATATGATTGATGGCACCCAAGCCGAATACGTGCTTGTCCCCGATGCACAAGCCAACTTAGCCCCCATCCCCGATGGCCTTAGCGACGAATCCGTACTGATGTGTCCTGATATCATGTCCACCGGGTTTAAAGGCGCAGAAAACGCAAACATCAAAATTGGTGATATGGTTGCTGTGTTTGCGCAGGGTCCAATTGGCTTATGCGCTACCGCTGGTGCGCGCTTACTGGGCGCTAGTGTCATTATTGCCATTGATGGTAACGATGATCGTTTAGCGATCGCTAAAAAAATGGGCGCTGATATTACACTCAACTTCAATCAGGTCGACGTCGTCGATGAGATCCTAAAAATTACAGCTGGTCGTGGCGTTGATGCAAGTATTGAAGCCCTAGGACTACAGCTAACCTTTGAACAAGCATTACGGGTGCTTAAACCGGGCGGTACGCTCTCTAGCCTTGGTGTCTATGCCGAAGACCTTGTCATCCCAGTTAATGCTTTTGCTGCGGGCTTAGGCGATCATCGGATCAATACGGCGCTCTGCCCAGGGGGCAAAGAGCGTATGCGTCGGCTAATGAGTGTGGTTGCCGCTGATCGTTTTGACTTTACCGCGTTGGTTACCCACGAATACCAGCTCGACAACATTGTAGAGGCTTATGATTTATTCGCTAACCAACGTGATGGTGTGTTGAAAATCGCAATTAAACCCTAACCGCGTATCCTCATAAAAAAACCCGCTTCCATATGGAAACGGGTTTTTTAACACACTTAATAATTATTATTCAGCGTCGTTGTTTTCTGCTTCGGTGCGCTCTACTAGCTCCATATAGGCCATAGGCGCATTGTCACCCTGGCGGAAGCCCATTTTAAGCACACGAGTGTAACCACCGTTACGATCTTTAAAACGAGGGCCCAACACGTCAAAAAGCTTGGTCACCGCATCACGGTCGCGTAGACGTGCAAAAGCCAAACGACGGTTTGCTACAGTTGGGTTTTTAGCCAAAGTGATCAAAGGCTCAATCACTCGACGTAATTCCTTGGCTTTAGGCAATGTGGTTTTGATGGCTTCGTGCTCAATCAAAGAAACCGACATATTGCGGAACATAGCCAAACGATGGCTGCTAGTACGATTTAGTTTACGTAAACCATGACGATGACGCATGATAATTTTCCTATTAAATAAAGTGAATCTTATTTGTATGGCTTAGTACCATACGCTGCCCAGGCTCTTCTATCAGCACAGCTGCGGGCCAATTGGCAGTAAAAAAGACGAATAATTATAGCAGAGTTTTAAAAAGCTGATGCAATATCTTCATCAAATCCGTTGCTTATCCCCTAAAATAGCGCAGCTATGGCAAACAATGACCCATCATTATCTGCCACAGCCTGCTTTTTTTAGGTGTCGGCGATTAAGGACGCTCTAGACCTAGCGGAGGCCAGTTTTCTAGCTTCATCCCCAAGGTTAGGCCACGTGCAGCCAATACCTCTTTGATCTCGTTAAGCGATTTACGACCCAAGTTAGGTGTTTTCAGCAGCTCGTTTTCCGTGCGCTGAATCAAATCACCAATGTAATAGATGTTTTCTGCTTTCAAGCAGTTTGCAGAGCGTACGGTTAGCTCTAAGTCATCCACAGGACGTAACAAGACAGGGTCAATCTGCGGAGCGGCGCGCTCGGTGGTCTCGAAGGTGTCTTCCTCGTGCTCTAGCGCCGCAAATACAGAGATCTGATCCATCAAGATGCGCGCTGCTTGACGTACAGCCTCTTCGGGGGTGAGCACGCCATTGGTTTCGATGTCTAACACCAATTTATCCAAGTCTGTACGCTGCTCCACACGCGCGTTTTCTACTTCGTAGCTAACACGACGCACCGG
>JAAYRP010000225.1 GCA_012518715.1 Alcaligenaceae bacterium
CAAGAGGACTGCAGTGCATCTACCTCGACATTTTGACCAATCTGCACACTCGCAAAACTAACTTGATTGATGACTTTGTTATTTATATGGGTGGCAATGGTCTGAGATTTCAAGAGCAAATGATGCGTTTTATCTACGCAAAACCGATACCCATACCGCCATTGATCAACCGGTATTAACAAGTAATCTTGGCACTCACGCCCTGCAACTCGTTGAATATCGCCTTTTTGAAATTGGTAAAAGTCTTCGATTGACGCGGACTCTGCTGTGAGCAACGCAGGAAAACGGTCATTTTTAGGTTTTTCGAGAATAATGGTTTTTTGCTCGGGAATTAAACACTGCGTTACATCATTCACCCGAATAAACTCACGCTCAATCCCGTCTAAGACGGTTAAGCGCTCATGTTCACCCGTGCCATCAATTACATGCACCAAATGCATAGACTCCGTACCAGAGGGATTGCTGTAACTAATCACACCCGAATAATCAAGCTGGCGAGCGGCTTGCTGGACCTGTCGTAAAATATCGCTCACCGACACTGGCTCTGCCTGCGCCGTTAACGCTAACAGTACCCCTCCTAGGCAAGCTAAAAATACTTTCATGCTACTGCCCTACCGAATACGATACATAACTCGCCGGCCCGGCTCCCGCTAATGAGCGATGTGCATCAATATAATCAACCCACAGCTCATCTGCACTCGCTAATACCGGCGTTACCTCGTCGATGGGTTCGGGTTGTAGGACCCACAAAGAAGCCACCAACGCCGCACTAATGGCCGCTGCGGGCAAGCCCCAGCGTTTCCATTTTGTGATTTTTAGAGCATTAGGCGCAAATACAATCGGCTCCTCATCAATCGCTTTCGCTACGCGCGCATAAAACAAATCAGAAGGCTCTACGGCTAAATCCTCACTGCGCAACACATCACCAATTAAATGGTAATTTTCCCAAAGCTGGCGTCCATAAGGGGAGTCCAGCTGATCAACATCGGAGGGCAGCTCCCCGTCCATCCACAACGAGACCGACTCCTCCAAACTATATTGCTTAAACTCATCTTGGTTGTGGTGTTTTTTCGCCTGCATGCTGTTTCCTTAGTTAGTCCCTTCTCGAGCCTTGCGTAGTTTCTCTGCAATCGCTTCACGCGCCCGAAAAATGCGTGAGCGCACCGTACCAATAGGACAATCCATCGTCTGTGCGATATCCTCGTAGCTGAGTCCTTCGATTTCACGCAATAATATAGCCGTACGTAATTCAGGTGCTAACTCGTTAATTGCTGTTTTCACTGCGCTCGCTACCTGACGGCTAACTAATTCTGACTCAGGGGTATTGATATCAGTTAGAGTATCTAAAGCACTAAAAGTTTCCCCGTCCTCATTCTGATATTCATTAAGCAACAGGGGGCGCCTGCCATTAGCTACCTGCCAATTGCGTGCGGAGTTAATCGCAATACGATATAACCATGTATAAAAATTACTATCCCCTCTGAACTGAGGTAGAGCACGATACGCTTTAATAAAGGTTTCTTGTGCCACATCCTCGACCTCGGCAGGATCACTAATCATACGAGCAAGCAAGCGCATAATACGTCGTTGGTATTTTAAAACAAGCAAATCAAAAGCACGCTTATTGCCTTGCTGTACCTGATGGACCAAATCTTTATCTACATCATGACTCATATAGGATCTGCCAAAGAGGCCTGTTGATTAAGAAGCTGATAATAGCGTAAATGGATATGCGCTTGCCTCCATATTTCTGGGGTTACAGCACTACGCCAAAGCGTGAAGTAGTGTGTCTTTTGCGGAAAGGTCCGATACCTATATTGAAATCGAACTACAACTGGACTATACCAGACGTGCGTCACAACAATAGGGTTATTTGAAGAAAGAAGAAATGCCAGAGAAGGATCTAGATTTTGTAAAATGAGCGCATGCTGTTGGCGCCACAAAAGATAAGTACCTGCGATCAATACCCATGCGGCAACTATTACATACAGCCACCAAGCATAACCCCAGCGCAACCAAAGCCAACCACAAACAGTGAGCACTAGCCCATAAAAGAGCAATCCCAGCACGATCACGCGTAAAGAAATACCCGTGAACCAGTGCTGGGATAGTAAGCGCATGGCTTAATCCAGACGACGCACCACCATGGTGCCGTTTGTGCCTCCAAACCCAAACGAATTGGAGACGGCCACATTGATTTTGGTCTCTCGTGCTTGATTGGCGCAATAGTCCAAATCGCACTCAGGATCCTGATTGAAAATATTAATGGTAGG
>JAAYRP010000032.1 GCA_012518715.1 Alcaligenaceae bacterium
ATAAAATCCCCTTTACCCGCAAAAGCCAGCATAACAATCATTAGCACCAACAGCAGCGTCATCATGTCCAGATAAGTGGCAAACCAGGTTTCCTCCTCTTCTTTGGGGCTGCTGCTATCAACCATTAACCAGTCTTTGCGTGTGCTGGCGCCACCCCACTGTTTGCTGGCCAGGCGCGCTTGTTGTAGCTCGGCTTCTAATGCTTTGGCTCTGGCTGTAAGCTGACTAATAAGCTTATTGTTCTGTGCCATGTTTAGTAGTCCTCGTCATCAATATAACGACCATTTCCATCGTTAATTTCATCGTGGTACTGAGCCATAAATGAGTTTAGGGTTTCTCGCATCATGGCAGGACCACGCTTTTGACTCATCATTGATACCCCCTGTAAAACCATGTTCATCAAGACAACACGCTGCTCTGTACGACGCTCGAGCTTCACAGCGACGGGTTTAAACAATAAGTTAGAGAATAAAATTCCATAAAACGTTGTCATGAGCGCTAACGCCATCTGCTGTCCGATTAGGGTCATATCGCCATCGCCCAACAGGAACATTAGGTTCACTAAACCAATCAACGTACCGACCATACCAAAGGCGGGGGCATAACTGGCCATCACACGAAATAATTGGGCTTCGGCATGTTCACGCGCTCGCATCCGCGAGATACGCCACTGTAGTAGCTCAAGAATCTCTTCTTCGGGGGTCATATCAATTACCAGCTGCACACCGGTTTTTAAAAAAGGATTCGACACCTGCTCCAACGCGTTTTCTACAGCACGAATATCCCCTGCCACCCATAACCGAGAAATATTAATCAGTTCGTCAATATCATGTTGCGTATAGAGTTTTTCATTACGCATGACAGTGCGAATCAATCCAAATATACGCACCACCTCGCTTAATGGATAGCTAATGAAAGTTGCCGCCATGGTGCCAACCAACACCACTAAAATACTAGGAATATCTAAGAACAAACTGGGGTCAACGGCCGTGTAGAAAATCACGACTCCCAGTAAAATAATACTCGCAACAATACCAATGAGGGTTGATGGATTCATGGTTCACCTAAATAATCATCCGCACGCAAGCAGATGTGACGCATTTTTATTAGAAAAGATAATAAACGTTAAGATAGTGAGAAAATGTTAACATAGCTCAAGCCTTAGGCACTATGACTTCCACCAAACCGCAAGCTGTACCTTAATAAAAAGTGGTGGGAAACTGCCCTGCCAATTTTTTATTTCGTGGATAAGCACTAAAGGTGTTTGCGCCGGCACCCCCTGAAAAGCTTGTGTATAAAGACGGTAATTTTGAATATTCACACAGTGCGACTCATCCCAGGTACACAAGCGGCTTTGTACCCATGCACCAGTGGACGGGGCGATTTGTACCGAAACCGCCTGTAGCGTGTCCGTTGGCTGAGGCGGCGAAGACAGATCACTTAGTCTAAACACCTGGCGAATGGGTTGCTCTGCACGATAAATCGCAGGAGAGACCACATCAAACGCCCACGAACCCGCGGCATAGGATGTAGAAAAACCAAATAGAAAACAAAGGCTTAAAAGCCAACGTAGATAAAAATAACGCATTGACCTGAAAATTCTTTTAAAAAGAGCGTATAAGTGCTTAATTTATAGAGAAATATCTGATACCATTTCTGCGTAGATGACGCTTTTTGACGGTCTTAGGTATTCCATATGCACTTATATCACTTATCTCGACGTTGGCTGGGCGCTAGCATCAGCACAATTACCGCCTTATTTGCTGTTTTACCCGCGTCGGTGTC
>JAAYRP010000226.1 GCA_012518715.1 Alcaligenaceae bacterium
TACGTAGGTATGCCCGGTATGCACGGCACTTACGAAGCCAATATGGCCATGCAGCATTGTGATGTGTTGATTGCGGTGGGCGCACGTTTTGATGATCGTGTGATCGGCAATCCCCGTCATTTTGCTCAAGTACCACGCAAAATCATTCATATTGACATTGATCCGTCTTCAATTTCAAAACGGGTTAAAGCCGATGTTCCCATTGTTGGTTGTGTCAAAGACGTCCTAACCGAATTAAACGAGTTTTACGCCCAAACCAAATCTGCCTCGAATGCGAAAAAAACCGCATTGGCCAAATGGTGGCAGCAGATCAATGAGTGGCGTGGCGTAAAAAGCCTATCCTACGAAAAATCCGATAGCGTCATTAAACCACAGTCAGTAGTAGAGGCGCTTTGGGAAGTCACTGGCGGCAACGCTTTTGTGACCTCAGACGTTGGACAGCACCAAATGTGGGCCGCACAATACTATCGCTTTAACCACCCACGCCGTTGGATTAACTCTGGCGGATTGGGGACGATGGGGGTTGGCTTGCCTTACGCCATGGGGGTACAAATGGCGAACCCAGATGCCGATGTGGCTGTGATCACTGGTGAAGCCTCGATTCAGATGAATATTCAAGAGCTTTCCACCTGCAGTCAGTATCGCCTTACACCCAAGATTTTATGCTTAAATAACCGTTATTTAGGTATGGTGCGTCAATGGCAGGAAATCGATTATGGTTCCCGTTATTCTGAATCGTACGTGGATGCTTTGCCTGATTTCACAAAGCTAGTCGAAAGCTATGGGCATGTAGGCTTACATATTGAGAGCCCCTCGGATGTGGTGCCAGCCATTCGCGAAGCTTTTACCAAGCATAAAGACCGTTTGGTATTTATGAACTTTATTACAGACCAAACCGAAAACGTATGGCCTATGGTAAAAGCGGGCAAAGGCCTAACGGAAATGATCCTTAGCGCTGCCGACCTAGAGGGGGACGAATAATGAAACACGTAATCTCTATCCTGCTCGAAAACGAACCCGGCGCGCTGTCTCGTGTGGTAGGCTTGTTTTCTGCTCGTGGCTATAACATTGAAACCCTCACCGTCGCGCCAACAGAAGACGATACACTATCGCGCATGACTATCGTCACCATTGGCTCAGACGAGGTCATCGAGCAAATTACAAAACATTTAAATCGTTTAGTGGATGTGGTCAAAGTCGTTGATCTATCCGAGGGTCCCCATGTAGAGCGTGAGCTAATGCTCATCAAGGTCCGTGCTGTAGGTAAAGAGCGCGAAGAACTGAAACGTTTAGCGGATATTTTCCGTGGGCGTATCATCGATGTAACGGACAAAACTTATACGATTGAATTAACTGGGGTGCAGGAAAAAATATCCGCCTTCATCCAAGCCATCGATCGCAGTGCTATTCTTGAAACGGTACGTACCGGTGTCTCAGGTATTAGCCGTGGCGAACGAATTTTAAAGCTATAACGCTGTAGTAAGCAGATTACACAAATTAATTTGGAGTTATCCATGAAAGTTTTTTACGACAAAGACTGCGATCAGTCTTTAATTAAAGGCAAAAACGTTGCCATCATCGGTTACGGTTCCCAGGGCTACGCGCATGCGAACAACTTAAATGACTCGGGTGTTAACGTAACGGTTGGCCTACGTAAAAGCGGTGCCTCCTGGGCAAAAGCCGAAGCCGCTGGCCTTAACGTAAAAGAAGTGGCGGATGCCGTTAAAGATGCCGATGTGGTCATGATCCTACTGCCTGACGAAAATATCGCAGAGGTTTACCGCACCCAAGTAGAGCCCAACATGAAAGCCGGTGCGGCGTTGGCTTTTGCGCATGGTTTTAACGTTCACTACGGTCAGGTTGTGCCCCGCAAAGATGTGGATGTGATCATGGTGGCTCCTAAAGCCCCTGGTCATACCGTACGTGGCACTTACCAGCAAGGCGGCGGTGTGCCCCATCTGATCGCTGTATATCAGGACGTATCAGGTGCTGCTCGTGATATCGCGCTTTCCTATGCTAGTGCTAATGGCGGTGGCCGTGCTGGTATTATCGAAACCAATTTCCGTGAAGAAACCGAAACTGACTTGTTTGGTGAGCAGGCGGTTCTTTGTGGTGGTGCGGTTGAGCTCATCAAAGCCGGTTTTGATACCTTGGTCGAAGCAGGTTATGCCCCCGAAATGGCATACTTCGAATGCTTGCACGAACTCAAGCTCATCGTGGACTTGATCTACGAGGGTGGTATTGCCAACATGAACTACTCCATTTCCAATAACGCGGAATACGGCGAGTACGTAACAGGTCCTAAGATCATTACCGACGAAACGCGCAAAGCCATGCGTGAGTGCTTAACCAATATTCAAAATGGTGAGTACGCGAAAAACTTCATTCTTGAGCACGCTGCCGGTGCGCCATCCATGACAGCACGTCGTCGCATTAACGAAGAGTCCCAAATTGAAAAAGTGGGTGCTCAGTTACGTGCGATGATGCCTTGGATTGCAGCTAATAAACTAGTAGACCAAAGCAAGAACTAATTTTGCTGGTCACTATTAAAAACCTCCGCCACCTAAAATGGCGGAGGTTTTTTTGTCGCCTGGTCTGATTGGCGTTAAAATAGGCTTTTCTTTTCCATCTGTTAGGTGCTTATGCCTGATTACCATTCCGATGATAAACGCCGCCGTGGCATTTACTTATTGCCCAATGCGTTTACGACAGCGAATTTATTTGCCGGTTTTTATGCTGTGGTGCAAGCCATGAATGGCCGCTTTGAAATAGCAGCCATTGCCATCTTTTTAGCTATGGTATTTGATGGCATGGATGGGCGTGTAGCTCGGCTGACAAATACACAATCTGCTTTTGGGGAGCAATATGACTCAATGGCAGATATTATCTCCTTTGGGGTAGCACCAGCTTTTGTGATGTATGTGTGGGCCTTACAAGACCTAGGTCGGTGGGGTTGGCTGGCCGCTTTTGTATTTGTTGTTGGGGCCGCGTTGCGTTTAGCACGCTTTAATACCAATATCGCGGTGGTAGATAAACGCTTTTTTCAGGGGTTACCTAGTCCAGCCGCGGCGGCATTAATAGCGGGTTTTGTTTGGCTTTCCGTAGATAACAAACTCAATATCGACGCCCAACCTTTGGCTTGGGGGGCTTTTGCGCTAACCGTATATGCGGGGGTAGCGATGGTCTCAAATGCACCTTTTTACAGTGGGAAATCCTTTGCTTTAGGGCGTAGTGTTCCCTTTTGGGTCATGTTGTTATTTGTGCTGTTGTTTGTTTTTGTGTCATCAGACCCGCCCATCGTCTTATTTAGTTTATTTATTTTATACAGCGTTTCGGGCTGGGTGGTGATGTTTTGGCGTTGGCGCAAAGCGCGCCAACTGCGCCAACGTAAAGCGACGAATGGCCCTTCGATGTGATCGTGTTTTGACTAGATGTAGCGAGTAGGGTGTTGTGCAGGGTACACAGAGGTGGGCGCACCATAGCGCTGTAAAACCTGTTCGATGGGGGTGCCCCTAGGGGTTTCGCTAATAGTGGTGCAAGCTCCTAATAGCAGCAGGCAAAGAGTTGAAAGA
>JAAYRP010000227.1 GCA_012518715.1 Alcaligenaceae bacterium
ACGGGCTGGCAGCCTGTGGCACTTGGCCTTGGGGTGTGGTTAGCGGTTTGTATTACCAGCCTGGGCGTGCAGCTCTATAGTGGGGCGTGGTAATCAAGACGAGAATTCCAATAAAAAAGCCGAGCTTATCAGTGCTCGGCTTTTTTATGTTGTCTCTTGGCTGAGTTCAGTCTTAGTTGTTGGCTGCGCAGCGAATCATTTCCTCAAGGATGCGTTCAGCCACTTTGTGATCATCATCGGGCTTTCTGCCACTGATCCCTATACCACCGACAAGTGCGTCGTCGATACGAATAGGGATCCCACCAGCAATAGAGGTGAGTTTTAGATCCTGAAAATCAATGATCGTGACACGCTCATTGTGTAGACGGGTATTGAAATCCTTTGTGGAGGATAGCATTTTCACCGAGGTGTACGCTTTAGAGATAGAAATATTAATGGTTCGGGAAGGAGTGGCATCCATTTTGTAAAAATAGACTAGGTTCCCTTCTTTATCAACGATGGCTACGGTAATAGGGGGCAGGCCGTCGTTTTTGACTTCGTTGATAACGGTTTCTATGGCTTGATGTAGGGAGGCAATATGAAAGAGGTTATGTTTCATAAATAGGTCGTAACGGGTTGATTTATAATAAGTTGTAATAATAGGTCGCTGTATTTTGAATAGCAAGCGTAGGCGCCTGCTTTTCTCTGGGGGTTTTCCCCATATGAGGTCTTCTATATGAAAGTTAGATAGTCAATGCTTAGTTCTATTTTTTGGTATCATGTGTTTTAAATAATGGGGTTTGGTGGCGTGAATGCGTGAAAGAAAAACAAATATCGAGTCAGTTGAAACAGTGAAAATCGCAGGTGATACGCCGGCTTTGCGTTTATTTAGCTTATTGGAGCTAATCGCTAGTCAGGACAAGCAGTTTTCCTTACAGGATTTAGTCGATAGCACAGACTTGCCTAAGCCAACGGTGCATCGCATGTTGCAGCAGCTTGAGTCTGCAAATATGCTGATTCGTGATACTGACGGCCGTCATTATTGTGTCGGCGGTCGTTTACGGCGTTTAGCAGAGGATTTGTTGTTAAATGACACAAAATATGGTGCACGCCATGCGGTATTACGGGCACTGGGAAATGAGCTTGGCGAAAGCTGCAACCTAACGGCGCTGTCGGGTAACGAGGTCTTATATTTGGATCGAGTGGAAACCGATGCTCCCCTACGCTTTTATTTGCGTCCAGGCTCGCGTGTGCCGGTGCATTGTTCAGCAAGTGGCAAAGTGCTATTAGCTCAATTACCCCCCGCGCAGCGTCGACGCTTATTAAGTAATGTGCCTTTTGATGTTTATACAAAAAACACGATCCGCTCTTTAGAAGAGCTCGAGCTTGAGCTGGAAAAAGTCAAAGAGCAGGGCTATGCATTTGATAACGAGGAGTTTTTACCGGGCTTATTTTGTGTAGCCGTATTAGTGCCAAGAGCGAATGGCAGTCGTTCTAATATGGCGGTGGCCACACAGGCGCCTATTATGCGAATGACGCCTGATAAAGCATTGGCCGCATTGCCGGCTTTGCAGCGTGCGGCCCAAGCCTTAATGCAAATCGAAGCAGAACGCTATGCAGACTAAGAGCGGGGGCGTTGAAGACTACGTATAAAATCATCGATAAAGTGGTTATCTAAGCTTTAATACAGAAATAACTCTTTTCACAGGACTAGGATGACATCACGCCATCATCAAGCTCGCGCTTCATTCACTCGCTTCGAAAAAGCTGTCAGCCCGCCATCCACACCTCGTTTATTATTATTTAATAAGCCTTATGATGTTTTGACGCAGTTTACGGATGAGCAAGGGCGAGCCACCCTAAAGGACTATATTCCCGTGCCTGATGTGTATGCCGCAGGCCGGTTGGATCGCAACAGCGAGGGCTTATTGCTGCTTACGAATGACGGGCGTTTACAAGCTCGTATTGCTGAACCTAAATACAAAATGCCTAAAACTTATTGGGCTCAGGTCGAGGGCATGCCACAAGCGCATCAGTTACAACAATTACGCCAAGGGGTCATGCTAAAAGACGGATTAACCCAACCGGCTCAGGTAGAGCTCATACCCGAGCCGGATTTATGGGAAAGGGATCCGCCGATACGCTTTCGAGCACATATTCCCACTGCTTGGCTGCGCTTAACGATTACCGAGGGTAAAAACCGCCAGGTGCGGCGAATGACGGCAGCTGTGGGGTTGCCAACGTTACGCTTGGTTCGCGTGCAGGTTGGGCCGTGGGAGTTGGGTGACTTACTGCCGGGGCAGTGGCGCGAGGTGCCTATTCATGCTCGTCGATAGCGTATTTTGCCCCAGCTGCTGCTGAGGCGGGCTGAAAATCAGGCGAAGCGGCGTACCGCATCAAGGGCTGCACGGTATTCCGCTTCGAGTTGGTTAACAATCTCGGCAGTAGGCAAAATATGATGAATCGCCGCCACGCCTTGTCCAGCACCCCAAATATCTTTCCACGCTTTGGCCCCTTGTTCTTTGCTGTATTCTATTTTTCCTTTGGGGCCTTGGTTTAAGTTCTCAAGATCCAGCCCCGCGCGCTCTAAGCTTTGGCGAAGATAATTACCGTGGACTCCTGAGATTTTGTCGGTATAGATAATATCAGAGGCGCCTGCTTGGAGAATGCTTTGTTTATAGTCAGCGCTGGCTTGTGCTTCGGTGCTGGCAATAAAACGCGTGCCCATGTAAGCCAAATCTGCACCCAGTATTTGCGCAGCGAGAACGGCTTCTCCGGTAGAGATGGCGCCGGCTAAAGCAATAGGGCCATCGTAATGAGCTCGAATCTCTTTGATCAGAGCAAAAGGCGATAAGGTTCCAGCATGTCCTCCTGCTCCTGCTGCGACTAAAATTAGCCCATCTACACCGGCCTCAATCGCTTTTAATGCATGACCGGCTATAAAATTCCGCATTATGTGGAGTTTAGAGATGAGCTGCCTAAATCCAATGTGGGGAAGATCCTACGCAAAGCCCTGCGATAAAAATAAAACCATTAATAAAAAAGCCTCGTTCAAAAATGAACGAGGCTTTTTAGTGTATGGCGCGGCTGGCAAGATTCGAACTCACGACCCCTTGGTTCGTAGCCAAGTACTCTATCCAACTGAGCTACAGCCGCTAAAAGCGTTATTGTATCTTTGTTTTTTGTATTAAGCAATAACAAAGATAATAATCCTGTTTTGATTAACAGAATTAAAAATGTATGGCGCGGCTGGCAGGATTCGAACCCACGACCCCTTGGTTCGTAGCCAAGTACTCTATCCAACTGAGCTACAGCCGCTAAAAAATAAAATTTTATTAAAGATTTAAGTCGTTGTCAAGGATTGTTTAACAACGAGATCAAACAAATCAATAATAAGACGTAGGCAACCCTGTGCTTTAACGTCTAAAAAGTTATTATAGCACTCTGAAGCAAAAAAGGGTGAAAAACAATTGCATATTGTCGATTATTTTTCGGCGAGCTCCATCTGTTCGCGATGATGGGGTTGAGAAAAATCGATAATAGGGCCCAGAGGAACAATCCCAGTGGGGTTGATCGTGGGGTGGCTAGCGTAATAATGGTGCTTAATGTGATCCATGTCGACTGTGGCAGCGATACCTGGCTGCTGGTATAAATCGCGCACATAGCCCCAGAGGTTGGGATAATCCACAAGCCGACGCAGGTTGCATTTAAAGTGGCTGTAATACACGGTATCAA
>JAAYRP010000228.1 GCA_012518715.1 Alcaligenaceae bacterium
CCGTATCCCAACAAATCCAAAATCAAATCTGGCAAGAATATGGCGCCCAGCTTAGTCTGCTGCCCCACTCCCAATAAAAATGCCCCGTCACCATCCAGGGGACGAGGCACCTTGCTACAACAAAATACCGATTTACAAGCCTAATAAATCGCTCATTTCATCCGCATGTTCTTCTTCTACTGCCATGATTTCCGTTAACATTTGACGTGTGGTGGGGTCGGTATCACCAATAATTGCAATCATCTGACGATACGACTCCACGGCAATACGCTCAGCAATTAAGTTCGCACGAATCATGTCCTTAATATCAGCACTGGTATCGTATTCGGCATGACTACGTGTTACTAAGGTCGCTGGGTCTAAATCGGGCTCACCATTTAACTGCACAATGCGCTCAGCAATACGGCTAGCATGCTCTTGCTCCTGTTGTGCATGCTCTAAAAACTCCGCTTTAATGGATTCGTTATGAATACCCGTAGCGGTAAAATAGTGGCGCATATAGCGCAATACACAGACCCATTCTGTCGCCAATGCTTCGTTGAGCATTTGGATGATTTTTTCTCTATCGCCCTGATAGCCGGAAGAAACAGCCCCATCGTCAACATGTTTTTTTGCTTGCGCACGAATTGCGGCGACATCAAGAATACTCTGGTTATTTTGGCTCATGGCTTATTCCTTTTCAATAATCATACAAACAACGGTCTGTACTTCTAATACCACCATAGCCCAGCCGCTCAATACAAAATGTAACCATGAACAACGAAAAAAACAGCGGCAAAATGCCGCTGTATAAAACACAAGATCCTAATGCCGTAAGATCTCGAAACACTCGCCCCCTTGTCCTCCGCGCTTTTTGACTTGTTCAAACGCTGAACTGATCTTACTGCATGTTACATAAATAAGCAAAATAACCCTGTATTAAATTTATTAATACTTGATAAAAAACCACACTCCCCTATCAACAACAGCCATTTAATGCTAAGCAGCTGCTATCACTGGCAACGCATAAAAAAAGGCTTTACATTCCATCATGTAAAGCCTTTTTTCTGCATAGCGCTTTAGCTATTATTTTGCTGCTTTATAGCGCTCGATACTGCTCGTGATTTCCGCTTTGGCCGCCTCTGCATCCGCCCAGCCTTGGACCTTAACCCACTTCCCTTTTTCTAAGTCTTTATAACGCTCAAAAAAGTGCTGGATACGATCTAATTCCTCTTGGGGTAAATCAGAAGGCGCATTGATATGGCGGTATGGAGGATAAAGTTTAGTTACAGGTACAGCCAACACCTTAGCATCGCCACCGGCTTCGTCTTCCATATTCAATACCCCTACAGCACGACATTTCACTACCGCACCTACCTGAATTGGAAAAGGCGATAAAACCAACACATCTACCGGATCGCCATCCTCGGAAATAGTTTGTGGCACATAGCCATAGTTACATGGATAATGCATCGCCGCCAACATAAAGCGGTCTACCATCACCACGCCTGTTTTATCATCAATTTCATATTTGACCGGATCCGAGTTCATCGGGATCTCTACAACCACGTTGAACTCTTCGGGGGCATTGTCGCCATAACTTATTGCAGTCAAGCTCATTGATACGCCTTTATAAAAACAATTAATCTTTTGAGCGAGAGGAACCATCAGAAGTCATCGTTACATCCACCCCAGGAATGGGAGCAGAATCAAAATAATGATCTGGGTGATGACTGTTCTCGCTCGTTTCACTGGTTTCGCTAGGAGCAACCACCGTATGCGGCGCTGCGCCTAAAACACTGCTATCTACTGCACTTGCAGCCATAGGACGATCATTATCTACGATCAGCGGTGCTTCGGGCAAGTGACCATCAACCAAGGTAGGATCCGCCTGTAAATCAGCCGCTGGTAATAAGCGATTAGGGGTCATAACAGGTAGTGCGCCTGCCGTGACTGCCGCAATACGCCAATGATACCTAGCGTCCTCTTCTCGTCCTAATGCATCATACAACTGAGCCAACAAAGCATGCACGCGTAAGTCATTACGGATTTTCATGCTGCGTTTTAAATAATGCTCAGCTTGGCCCCACAACTGCCCTGTAATACACAAACGCCCTAAAGCGATCAATAAGGCTGGGTCGTGTGGGTATTTTTGCAACCACTCCTCTGCTTTACTTAAGCGACGACTGTAATGCTCAGCTGGGCAGTTAGCATATAAACTATACAATTCCGGACTAGGTTTTTGCTGAATCGCCGCTTCTAATACTCGCGCTTGCTCTTCATAGTTTTGCTGCGCCTCTAGGAACTGCGCCGCCGCTATAGCCACCTGCTCCAGATTTTTTTCTTCAGTGCGCAAATCATTCCAAACGGCTTTAAACGACTCGACCTGAGTTGCCGACTGAATGCGTCGCGCCGCCGCATACTCGATATAAGCTAAAGCTTGCGTTTTATCAATCGCACTACGTCGCAATAACAAACGAGTTAGCTCATAAACACGCTCATGGTTATCTTGCTGCCTATAGGCTTTGAGCAATAAACGGGTAGCGTGAAAATGACGTGAGCTCGCATCCTGTACCGGCTGCAGTAAATCAATCGCCTGCTGAGTTTGCCCTTGCTCTAAATAGAGCTCAGCAGCGGCGGTCGCGTAGGCTAACTTTAAACGAGGATCCGAACCCGCGTTTTTTTGTGCAATCTGTAACGCTTCATCGCGACGCTGATATTCCTCTAGGTACTGTGAAGCCTGTGCAGAGGCCAAACCAGCCACCACTTTTGAGGTTTTTGACTTGGTTTTGGCTAGCAATTTAGAGAGCTCTTTTTCTGCTTGCGCATAACGGCCTTCCAGCGTACTGATCCACCCATTTTGCAAAAGCTCTTGATCACGTTTTTCTGCACGGCGACGTCGCCAAATCTTAAAACGCTCGGGACTGCCTGTTAACCACGAAAGTAAACGTAATAGTGCATAAAAACCAAAAAAACCGGCAATCAGAGCGATCACACC
>JAAYRP010000229.1 GCA_012518715.1 Alcaligenaceae bacterium
GCAGCAGAAGGAGTGTTATGTGCTAAAGCGTTTAGGTAGCTCAGCCCACCTGCCTCTTCGTCTTTGCCCGCATTGGACAAGGACTCATAAACAGTAATTACATCAGCCGGTCGTGCTAAGCCAATAAGGCGGGTAATATGCTGCCAGATGATACGATGATCAAAACGGTAAAAATCGTCATCAGAGATGATATCGGCAATGCGATCCCATGCAGCATTATCCAGCAACAGCCCACCTAAAACAGATTGCTCGGCCTCAATAGAATGAGGCGGTACACGTAAATAATCTAAGCCAGTATCAGTAGCTATAGGACTGTTTTCTATCATAAGACCTCTAATAACAAATAAAAAAAGCCGGTTTGCACCGGCTTTTTAGATCGGTACAGGAATACTGTACCATGCTTAAACCATTTTGGAATTAAGCCATTTCGCCCACTACCGCAACAGTAACCTCTACTGCTACATCAGGGTGTAAAACGATTTGTACAGGGTATTCGCCAACTGCCTTAAAAGGACCTTCGGGTAAACGAACCTGTGCCTTAACAATTGTGTCAAAACCTTGAGCGTTCAATGCGGCGGCGATATCCATGTTGGTAACGGAACCAAACAAACGACCATCTACACCTGCTTTTTGAGTGACTTCAACACGCAAATCGTTAAGTTTAGTGGCAAGCGCCTGTGCAGCGGCCAAACGCTCGGCTTGAGCTTGTTCTAGCTCAGCACGACGAGCTTCGAATTCGGCGATGGCTTCAGGCGTAGCACGACGAGCCATTTTTTGAGGAATCAAGTAGTTACGTGCATAACCATTACGTACACGTACCACATCACCCAAATCACCGAGGTTGACGACTTTTTCGAGCAAAATTACTTGCATGATAATCCCCCAGATTATTTGTGGTTGTCAGTGTAAGGCAACAAAGCCAAGAAACGTGCACGCTTGATAGCGGTATCAAGTTGACGCTGATAGTTTGCTTTTGTGCCGGTTAAACGAGCAGGAATGATCTTGCCGTTTTCTTGGATGAAATCACGCAAAGTATCTAAATCTTTGTAATCGATCTCTTTAACACCGGCCACAGTAAAGCGGCAGAATTTGCGACGTTTAAATAGGGGGTTTTGTTGACCAAAACGACGGCGGCGATCTTTGCCTTTACGAGCGAAAGCCATAATTAACCTCTCTTGAATTCAGTAAAACGGCAGAAGCCGTTATGTTTTTTACACTAGCGCACTAGGTGGAGCGTTTAGGTTTTGAAACTCTTGAATGTGCAAAACTAAGCGCGACGATGATTTACGCAAGGGGGCAATAAAGCCCTGAATCTGTAAAAACGATCCAATAGGTACAGCGGCCAAATAAGTTGCCACGTCTCCCATCGCAATGGCCTCTACGCTAAAATCGAGCTGACGCTGGATGGCGGCTTGCTCAACCACAGATTGATGCTGCAGTGTTATTTCACAAACAGCAATACCTGCGGGGGTATAACGTAAGGGCTGCGCTTGTAGTACCTGCCCTTGGATGTGTAAATCGTTCACCTAATCCCTAGTAATTAGTCTTCGGACTGTTCGTCCTCGTCCTCGTCTTCTTCGGTAGTGTGCTCAGCACGTGTATCCGCTGTGTTGGATTTGCGGTTTTCTTCGCGCTCTACGGATTTCATCATAACCGAAGGACCCTCGGGAGCATCTTTGGTTTTGGCGATCAAGTAACGCAAAATAGCGTCATTGTAGCGGAAAGAGTGCTCTAGCTCGTCCAGTGTGGACTGACCTACTTCGATGTTAATGCAGACGTAGTGGGCTTTAACCAATTTTTGGATTGGGTAAGCCAACTGACGACGACCCCAGTCTTCTAGACGGTGGACTTTACCGCCTTCGCTGGTGATAATGGCTTCGTAGCGCTCGATCATGGCGGGCACTTGCTCGCTTTGATCGGGGTGTACAATAAACACTACTTCGTAGTGACGCATGTATAACTCCTTGTGGATATCGCTCTAAAACTTGAGCCTAGATAGCCCGACCCACTTATGGATTCGAGCAAAGAATAAAGCGTTTAATTATAAAACCAAAAAGCGCTCTGTGCAAGTAAGCACGAGCGCTTTTTTAATAACAGCAAAAAATGTAGCTAGCCCTCAACAACAGCATAGGCTGAATGATTATGAATGGACTCAAAGTTTTCGGCTTCGATACGATAGCCTTCTATCCCAGGCATAGCAGCCACAGCAACCGCCACATCGCGCACTAGGTCTTCGACAAACTTTGGGTTTTCATAAGCACGCTCTGTGACGTATTTTTCGTCTGTGCGCTTTAGCAAACCCCATAGCTCACATGAAGCTTGGGCCTCGATGGTTTGAATTAATGTGTTTAAGTCTAAATGCTCTGGATGCGCCACGACAGAAACGGTAATGTGAGAGCGCTGATTATGCGCCCCATATTTTGAAATTGCCTTAGAGCAAGGACACAAGCTTGTTACAGGCACCAATACTGTAAGTTCAAACTGCACATCGGCTTGACCGTCTACGGTAGCCACAGCATTTGCACTCCAACTCACCTGATAGTCCAACAGGCTTCCGACCTCGGAAACAGGTGCTTTTTTGTGCATAAAATACGGGAAGGACGCGCAGACATCGCCTTCGGTAGCGTTGAGCAACCCTAGCATTTCTCCTGTCATTTGACAAAACCCCTGCATAGTTAACGGCGAAGTACGATGCTTTTCGAGCAATTCCAAAAAGCGCGACATATGCGTGCCTTTTTCCTCGGCCGGCAAAGCTACTGTTAGCTCCCACTCGGCCACCGTTGGCATGGTTTCTGTGCCATTATCCACCAAAAGCGGATAGCTTACATCCCGCACCCCTACTTTTTGAATAGGAATGCGACGCGTATCCACGCTACTTTGGACATCTGGCATGCTTTCTACAGGAGTAGTCAAAGTCGACATAATCGGTTCCGGTCTGCGTCAGCGACGCTTCTATAAATGATAATCAGTACAACTATTATGAAACAATTGAAGCCTAAAACATAAGATACCCCCAATCATTGAGGGCATTTAATTAGTTCTGATTGGCTAACAAATCGGTAAAGCGTGTTTGAATGCGCTCGGTGATGCTTTCGCTATCTAAGCCAATTTCAGCATGTAGCTGCTTTTGCTCGCCATGATCAATAAACCGGTCAGGGTAGCCCAATAACAACGTTGAGACATTAGCTTGGGCTTGGCTCAGGTATTCCAACACAGCACTACCTGCCCCGCCCATCACACAGCCATCCTCTAGCGTCACAATGGCTTGATGGCTTTGTAAGAGCGAATCAATAAGCGCCGTATCCAAAGGCTTCACAAAACGCATATCCACCAAGGTCAAATCCAATTGCTCTGCTACGGCCTTGGCATTATGCAATAACGTACCAAACGCTAAGATCGCAATTTTCTGACCCTGACGGCGAACCACCCCTTTGCCTACAGGCACCGTTGTTAAGTCAGCGGTAACCTCTGCCCCACAGCCTGCACCACGCGGATAACGCACAGAGCTAGGCCCTGTATGCTGATAACAGGTATTTAGCAGCAAACGAGTTTCATTTTCATCAGAAGGGGTGCTAATCACCATGTTCGGAATACAACGCAAATAAGCAATATCATAATTTCCCGCATGGGTAGCCCCATCCGCCCCTACCAGGCCCGCACGATCTAAGGCAAAAGTAACATCCAAATCTTGCAACGCTACATCATGAATGAGCTGGTCATAACCCCGTTGTAAAAATGTGGAATAAATCGCTACCACCGGCTTGAGCTGCTCACAAGCCAACCCCGCCGCAAATGTGACCGCATGTTGCTCTGCGATGCCCACATCAAAATATCGCTGCGGGAACTGTTTTTCAAACGCCACCATGCCACTGCCCTCTCGCATGGCGGGAGTTATACCTATTAGCCTCTCGTCCGCTGCGGCTTGGTCACACAACCACTGACCAAACACCTGTGTAAACGTTTGGGGCGCTGGTACGGACGATTTAACAATACCCTGCTTTGGATCAAAGCGACCCGGTCCGTGATACAAAACAGGATCGGCTTCGGCACGCTGGTAACCATGTCCTTTTTTAGTGACCACATGTAAAAACTGCAAGCCACCGAGCTCGCGCAAGTTTTCTAAAGTAGGGATTAAGGAGTCTAAGTCATGGCCATCAATAGGGCCGACATAATTAAAGCCCAGCTCCTCGAACAGGGTTGCTGGGGTCAATACACCTTTGGCGTGGCCTTCGAAACGGCGCGCTAGCTCCAGCATGGGTGGCATATGCTGAAGCACAGCCTTGCCCATATTTTTAGCTTTGGCATAAAACTGTCCGGACATCAAGCGCGCAAAATACCGATTAAGCGCCCCCACAGGCGGTGAAATCGACATATCGTTGTCATTTAATACCACCAGCATATTAATGCCAGGGGTGACCCCTGCATTGTTTAGGGCTTCAAAGGCCATGCCCGCGGTCATGGCTCCGTCTCCAATTACGGCAATATGCTGACGCTGCACGCCCTGGTTACGCGAAGCCACAGCCATTCCTAAAGCGGCTGAAATTGAGGTTGAGGAATGTGCCGTACCAAAGTCATCGTATTCGGATTCAGAGCGCTTTGGAAAACCTGATATTCCCCCATACTGGCGTAAAGAAGCCATTTGCTCGCGGCGCCCTGTCAATATCTTATGGGGATAAGACTGATGCCCAACGTCCCACACAATGCGGTCATGCGGGGTATTAAATACATAGTGAAGCGCCACAGTAAGCTCTACTGTGCCCAGATTGGAAGAAAGGTGTCCCCCAGTGCGAGCCACCGACTGCAAGATATATTCACGCAGCTGGGTCGCGATCTGATCGAGATCAGCGCGTTTTAATGCGCGCAGATCATGAGGAGATTGGATATGCTGCAAAGATACATTAGCCATACGATTGTGAGAGTGGGGCAAAAATAGGCGCTACAGCGCCTAAGAATAATTAGAATAAAACCTATTGTAGACGCATTTGGGCTCTGTGCGACAAGTGCTAATGATTTCTATCCACAATAAAGTTTGCTAAAAGCTGTAGACTTTGCGCACCATTACCCAGTGGCAATATGGCTTTATGTGCTTGGTCTTTTAGCTCTGCTAACAACTGCCGCGAGGCTTCAAGCCCCATCACTGAGACATATGTGGGCTTGTTATCCGCTGCGTCTTTCCCTGCTGTTTTCCCAAGAGTGGCGGTGTCCGCCGTCACATCTAAAATGTCATCGACCACCTGAAAAGCCAAGCCAACCGCTTGCGCGTATTCGGTTAAGCGCTGACGCACGGGTGAGCTGGCCCCGGCAACAATCCCGCCCAACAGTACGGAAACCTCGAGCATAGCTCCGGTTTTCATGCGGTGCATTTGACGCAATTCCTCTAGCGACAATTGCTTATCTACGCTAGCACAGTCAATGGCTTGACCACCCACCATACCTAAACTACCCGAGGCTTTAGCTAAAGCAGCCACAGCCTGAATCACTAAGGCTGGAGCGATAGGCATCGTTGCCAAAAACTCAAAAGCTAAAGGCTGCAATGCATCGCCCACCAACATGGCAGTGGCTTCATCATAGGCCACATGCACTGTAGGACGCCCACGGCGCAACTCATCATCATCCATACAGGGTAGGTCATCATGCACGAGTGAGTAAGCATGAATTAACTCTACTGCTGCTGCGGCATGATCCAACGCTTTAATTTGAGCACTGCTTAATTCGGCATTTTGTACAGCCGCTTCGCCTGCGGCATATACCAAAGCAGCGCGTACCCGTTTTCCACCTCCTAGTACGGCATAACGCATCGCCTCATGCAAAACGGCAGGGGTGGTTTCTGCTGCCGGCATGTTTTGTTCCAAGAAATGCGCTACGCGCTCAATATGCTGCTCTAACCATTGCTGGTTTTGTTCTTTGTTGGGCATAGGTTAATCCTGATCGGTATCGATATCGGTAAGTGGGCGCATAAACTGGCCCTGCAAGACCTGTACCTGTTGTTCCACTTCGTCTAAGCGCTTTTGACAGATTTGTGCTAGCTGCACACCCTGCTGATAAGCAGCCAGCGACTGCTCTAACGCCAACTCCCCACTTTCCATGCGGGTAACAATCTGCTCTAACGCTGCCAACGCTTGTTCAAAATTTTGTGGCAGTGAGTCATCCGGAGTGAATTCAGCCATAGTAACGGAGTCCAAAATTGCTATAACGGTATCCATTGTACCTAGGATTGGATAAAGGCAAAGCGAGAGATTTATCTCTGGGCAGTAGCTCGAGGACGTGACGCATCTGAAATCCACTCGCTCCAAGAGCCTGGGTACAGCACCGAGCCACTTAAACCCGCTAACTCCATCGCGAATAGGTTATGGCAAGCCGTAATACCGGAGCCACAATAATGCACCACCTGCTCGGACGGTATATTGCCCAATAGCTGCTCAAACTCGGCTCGTAGCTGCTGCGGCTGTTTAAAGCAGCCATCCTCTTGCAAGTTAAATGCAGTCGGACGGTTAAGCGCTCCAGGGATATGGCCTGCCACAGGGTCTATCGGCTCCATCTCCCCCCGATAACGCGGCTCGGCACGGGCATCGACCAACGTCCAACGCGGCTGTGCTAACTGCGCTAAAATTTGCGATGCCGTAACGGTAGGCTGTTTAGGCTCAGGCATACCCGGTTTGCGAGTACGCGGCACAGGCGGTAATGCCAACTGTGTATCAGTCACCCCCCCTGCGGCTAACCATGCTTGCCACCCCCCATCTAAAATACGTACCCGCTCAAAGCCCGCCCAGCGCAATAGCCACCATGTACGTGCTGCCATATGTGCTTGACTCGCATCATAAACCACAATAGGGGTATCTGGTTTTAGCCCATACTGCTGCATCAGTTGAGAAAAAACCGCCAAATCAGGTAGTGGATGACGTCCATTTGTACCCGTTTTTTTCCCCACTAGCTCGGCTTCATTATCTAAAAAATAAGCACCGGGTATATGCGCCTGAAGATATTGCTGGCGCCCTAATCGATGTTGGTGTAAATCATGGCGCACATCAAAAATAATGATGTCAGGTTCGTGTAATAAGGCTTGGAGCTCTTGAGCGCGAATAAGTAATTCAGACATTGACTATCCTTTTTGACTGATGGTTTCCGCAGATGCTTGACCACGCATAATACGATCTTCTGTATAAGTACGCCAAGCAGAGATCAAACCAGACACAATAATTAAGGCCATTCCCCCCCAAGCGACCACATCAGGAATGTCTCCCCACACCACGATGCCTAATAGCGCAGCAAAAATAATGGTTGAGTATTGCAAAACTGCTGTTAACAAAGCAGAGCCCAACCCAAAGGCACGCGTCATCGCTAACTGCCCAAATAGACCACTTACCCCTACCCCTATTAAAGCCAAATACGCCTGCCAGCCCAAGGTTGGCCAACCCAACACCATCAACGTCGCCCCCCCACTTATGCAAACAAAAGTAGAAAAAATAAACACGGTGCGCCACTCCGGCTCACCCAAACGACCAAGTTGACGGATCTGCATCATTGCCACCGCCGCACAAGCCCCTGCCATCAAGCCCAGCAGCGCATAAGGTAGCTGCTCTGCATGCAAACTAGGACGTAACACGGCTACCACCCCTAAAAAACCAAACATCACCGCAATGATGCGAATCGGATCACGCTGTGTGCCACCAAAAAGCAGCATCCAAAAACCAATGAATAAAGGAGCGGTATAATTTAGACTGATGGCCGTTGAGAGTGGCAACATGGATAAAGCCATAAACCCTAGCCACATCGAGGTCACGCCAAAGCCATTTCGCAGCAAATGTGCTTTCCAGCTTTTGGGACGCAAGCTTTTTTTATGGTATTGCGTCCATAAAAACAATAAAATAACAGAGGGAGTGCCTCGGAAAAGTATAATCTGTGGCATGTTAGCATCGTAATCGGAAGCCAGTTTCACACAGGCTCCCATCAAAGCAAACATCGCACATGCCACCAACATCCATAACGACTGCATGCAATAATGACCTTATGAGTGGGCGTAAATCTCATACTATACTCTGCGCCCTTGTAAAAGATACAATTAGCCTCAGTTTATCAATCAACCATCGGATACTGTGGCGTTTTCGCCCGATATGTTTTATCACGCTATAGGAAGTACGCATGAAGCGCATTTTTTTATTTTTAGCCACTAACTTAGCGGTGATTGTGGTCATGAGCATTATTTTAAATTTGCTCGGTGCCAATCGCTTTTTAGTCGGCACAGGCATCAACGTGCCGCAGCTGTTAATTTTTTCATTAGTTGTGGGCTTTACTGGCTCCTTCATCTCCTTGCTCATGAGCAAGTGGATGGCAAAGCAAAGTACCGGCGCCTATGTCATCGATCCAAACAA
>JAAYRP010000230.1 GCA_012518715.1 Alcaligenaceae bacterium
AACCATAATAGCAGGCTTAAAAAAGACACCACAAAAATCTGAAAGCCTAAATTCACTACTAATAGGCTATCCCAATGCACGGTATCTTGTTCAAAAACATACGCTGCCCCTGTTAATACCACGGCAGCAACCACAAGCTGATAAAACAAGGTCTCTGTCGCTGGTGCGTCATTTAGTCGAGAACCACGCACCACTACCGTCGTAGCCCCCCACACGGCCCCACCCAAAATGGCTAACATATCACCAAACAACATATTGGGATTCAAGGCGGTATTTTGGCTACCGTCCCTACCTAAAAAGCTAATTGCTATACCTAAAAAGGCTAAAAAGACCCCCACCCACTGAATGCCTTGTAAGCGTTCCTGAGCAGAAGTCAGATGCAAACCTAATGCAGCAAAAATCGGAGCAGTATAAAGAAAAATAGACACATGAGAAGCAGAGGTATAACGCAATGCCTCTCCCATTAAGAAAAACTCGCCACTAAATAACAAGCCAATCACTAGGCCCGGCAGCCACCCTTTGCGTACCGTCAGTAATGGCTTGCCCTGAAGGAGCACCAGTAAAACTGTCAACACAGCGGCGCCCCCAGAGCGAATCCCAATCTGCAAAATGGGGGACATAGCGGTGGCATTATATTTAATCGCTATGTGTGCCAGCGCCCAAATAAAGCAAATTAACGCCATGCCCCCCATAGCGCGAGCGTCCAAAACAGAGCGTGTCGCGCTCACAAGCCGTCTCCTGAATTAATAAAAATTAATCGTTCATAAGAGTGGTATCGTCTTCGATTGTGGTTTTTAAAGGCCCTGTCTGCCCTGCTTCAAACACAGCGATTGACTCAATATGACCAGTATGAGGAAACATATTGATTACACCAGCTGCTTGTAGCTCATACCCACCCACATGCACCAATATACCTGCATCTCGCGCCAACGTGGCTGGATTACAGGAAACATACACAATACGTTTAGGACGCTCTTGCAAAGATAAAGCAGAATAAGCCTTAGCAACCGCCAACGCGCCATCACGAGGGGGATCTATCAACACCCGGTCAAAATAACCTAATTCACGCAACCAGCTCTGATCCACCTCGAATAAGTTCAGCGTACTAAATTGGGTTTTATGGTCTAGGTCATGACGTGCAGCCGCTTCTGTGGCGCGCTCTGTAAGCGCCGTACTGCCCTCGATGCCCACCACCTCTTTAGCAAAACGTGCCATGGGTAAACTAAAGTTCCCTAAACCACAGAACAAATCCGCAACACGGTCTGTGGGCTCTATAGCTAACAGGCGTAAAGCACGACGAATTAGCTCGCGGTTAATTTGGTGGTTTACTTGTGTGAAATCCGTGGGCTTAAAAGGCATGCGCAAGTCATAGTCAGGCAAATCATAATAAAGCCTGTCCACGTCTTCTGGCACTAATGGATGTACTGAATCTGGCCCTTTGGGCTGCAGCCACCAACTCACCTGATAAGTTTGCCCAAACTGTAATAACGTTTGAATATCCGTATCGGTTAAGGGTTCTAAATGGCGCAGCGTAAGCACCATACAGGCATCCCCCACAGCCAACTCAATTTGTGGGATACGATCTGGACGCGATAACGTTCCCAACATATCGCGTAAAGGACGCAACAGATCAGAAACGGCGGCAGGCACGACCAAGCACTGATCCATGTCCATGACATAGCTGCTATTGCGCTCCCTAAAGCCAACCAGCATCCCCCCTTTTTTCTGTACAAACCGAGCAGAAAAACGGGCGCGATAGCGATAACCAAAGTACGGGCCATGCATAGCAGCGAGCATTTGTTTGGGCTTGACCTTGCCGATATGCGTAAAAGCGTCCTCAAGAGCACGTTGTTTAATGGCTACCTGTGCTGCAGGCTCTAGATGCTGCATCACACAGCCACCACAAATACCAAAAGAAGGACACGGGGGCTCAACCCGCTGCGATGAGGGTCGTATGACCTCCAAGAGCTTAGCCCGGTCATAATTGGTTTTTTGGCGCGTTACCTGAGCTCTGACTAATTCGCCGGGCAACGCTCCATCTACAAACACAACTTTGCCATTATGGTGGGCTACACCGCGGCCTTCTAAGTCTAACGATTCAATTTCTAATAAATAGCTCATGTTACGCGCTACAAAAAATTAACGTGAGGGTAAATAGGAAAGAGGGTTGATGGGTGTTCCACGTCGGCGAATCTCAAAGTGTAAACGCGGCGAGGTGGTATCGCTTTGACCTAAAGTAGCGATTTTTTCCCCTTTTTTAATTTCTTGTCCTGTTTTCACCAACAACGTGTCATTGTGGGCATAAGCAGTAATAAAACCATTAGTGTGCCCCAATAAGATCAAATTACCTAAGCCACGTACACCATTGCCTGCATACATGACCTTGCCATCTGCTGCGGCGACCACTGGATCCCCTATTGCACCCTCGATGTCAATACCTTTGGTGTTCGCGGTAAACCCTTGAATAATCGGTCCATTAGCTGGCCAACCCCAGTTGATGACATTCGCATCGCTGGCTCGCGGACTACTTGTATTAACGGAAGACGCCGGTGTGGTTTCGGTTTTGGGTGGCGTCGCTGGTGTTTCTACAGGAGTCGTAGTTGGACTTGTAACAGGAGCAGGTGCTACCGCCACAGCAGAAGAGCCCCCGTTAATTTGCAAAACCTGTCCTACTCGTAATTGAGAAGGGTCTGTAATACCATTCGCATTCGCAACGGCTTGAACGGTTGTGCCATGCTGCTGAGCAATTTTAAAAAGCGTGTCCCCCGGTTGCACGGTATAGCTTTGTCCACCCATAGTAGGCCCAGGCGCACTGGGCGTTGAACTATAAATATCGGTAATCGGTGCCGGTGTATTCGTACTACAACCGGCCAGCACCATCGACATCACCAACGAGCCTGTCAATACCCAATGAAAAGGACGTTGAATAACCGACGACATGGCAACGGATGACAGGATCGTGCCGGTTTGCTGCATATTACTCTCCTGAGTTAAATTTGTATTCCAGATTTTAGAGGAACAAAGCGCACCGCTTCAAGCTCATGCTTTTGCCAGTGATTTGGAGCCGTGCGCTGAATATAAGCTAAGCGTTGTTGTGTTGTACCAATAGGAGCGATCAGACGCCCACCAATAGCCAACTGATATAATAAGTGTTGTGGTATTGTTTTGCCGGCAGCTGCAATAATAATGGCATCAAAAGGCGCGGCCTGCTCCCAACCTAACTGACCATCAGCAAATTTTAAACGAACTCGATCCTTTAAGCCTAATGCTTCTAAATAGCGCTGTGCCATTTGATAAAGCGGATAAATGCGCTCAATGGTATGAACCGTTTCAATCATTTGAGCCAATACCGCTGCCTGATAACCACAGCCTGCTCCTATTTCTAACACCCGTTGCGGTTTAGAGGGATAGCAGGCCAAGGCGATCATTCGCGCAACAATGAACGGCTGTGAAATAGTTTGACCATAACCAATGGGTAGCGCATTGTTTTCATATGCTCGACTCGCTAAACCCTGATCTACGAAAATATGGCGAGGAACTTGTCGCATCGCCGCTAAAACCGGCTCATATTCAATACCTTGCGCGCGCAAGCGCTCGATCATCATGCCACGAGCCCGCTCTGAATTCAAACCTAAATTAACGCTTGTTAGCAATCGAAGCGCTTTCACAGTCTGACCTTGCTTTGATTGGGGTAAAGCAAATCGTGTATTGCTACACACAATACTTTTTTCATCATCCAATCGCGACCGGCCAAAACGATTCTTTGTTCCAGAATATGTCATAACCACGATAAGAAGGCATTAGCCATTAACCCAATTTTCTATTTGGTTTAATTGCTCGTGATGAGTAAGATCAAAACGCAATGGGCTAATAGAAACTTGTAAATTTTGCGTTGCACCAAAATCCGTATCTTTGGCTGCATCTAAAGCCTGCCCCGCAGGGCCAATCCAATAGATGGGATCCCCATAAGGCGTACTACTTTTAATCACGGGCTCGGATGGGTGGCGCTTACCGAGACGAGTTACTTGATAGCCTTTTAATGCATCATAGGGAACAGCAGGAATATTCACATTCAGCAGTGTTCCTGTACCCAAGGGCTGTTGAATAGCCCGCTGCACTACCTCTTTGGCGACCCGCGCTGCGGTATCTAAGTGCGGCCACCCTTTTTCTACTAATGAAAAAGCAATGGCTGGTATTCCAAACAAATGTCCCTCCATTGCTGCGGCCACCGTTCCTGAATATAAAGTATCGTCCCCCATATTGGCACCATTATTGATGCCTGACACAATCAGATCCGGCTTAAAATCCAATAGTCCAGTTAAGGCGATATGAATACAATCAGAGGGTGTACCATTGACATAATAAAAACCATTATGCGCCTGCTGTACAGAAAGAGGACGGTTCAGTGTGAGCGAGTTGGATGAACCACTGCAATTGCTTTCTGGAGCAATCACCGTTAGTTCTCCTAAGCCAACCAATGCATCATAAAGGGCTTGAATCCCTTTTGCTGTATAACCATCATCATTAGCGATAAGAATTTTCATATAATTGCTCATTAAGATTGCAAAACGTCACCATTGTACCTGTTTTGCTTTGTAGAATTGAGGGCATCAAGTAGAATTGCCCCACTTTCTTATACAGGGATGCTTCATGCTTTGGATTATTGCTTTGGCTACTGTTGTGGCTGCCTATGGATTGGGCTCTTTACCTTTTGCGGTGATTGTAAGCCGCTTAATGGGTTTAGCCGACCCCCGTACATTCGGTTCAAATAACCCAGGGGCGACCAATGTATTACGCTCAGGGAATAAACTTGCTGCTGCCCTAACGCTTATAGGTGATTTATTAAAAGGCAGCGCTGCAGTGTGGTTAGCGCAATGGGTCAGCTACAGCTTTGAACTCAACACCCTTGTCGTCGCCGCCAGTGCTATCGCTGTATTTTTAGGGCATGTTTTCCCATTTACCCTAGGGTTTAAAGGCGGTAAAGGCGTCGCTACGGCAATTGGTATTTTAATTGCTATCCAACCAGCCTTAGCGCTTGCTTGCGCTTTAACCTGGCTCTTGGTCGCCTATGCCACGCGTTACTCATCCTTGTCTGCTATTATCGCGGCCATATTAGCCCCTGCTTATTATTTATTAGGTGCAGGTAGCTTATGGCCCATGGATAAAAATCTTGCCCTTTGCGTAGGGGTACTGAGTTTGTTACTGCTTTGGCGCCATCAAGCCAATATCAGCCGCCTATTACTAGGCACAGAAAGCCGTATTGGCCAAAAAAGTAAATAAAACAAGCATTCCGTTAATGTGTTACATCCTCTAGATCCCAACGCGGCTTCACCTTAAAACTGGAGGATATGTCCGGCTGCTGCACGCCAGACTTAACACGCATTGCCGCAGCAAAAGCAATCATTGCCCCATTATCCGTACATAGGCTCACTGGTGGGAAATACACCTGAACACCCATTTTTTCAGATTCGATTTCTAACTGACGACGCAATAAACGATTCGCACCTACCCCCCCAGCAACCACTAAGCGTTTTAACCCGCTTTGCTTTAGGGCTCGAAGTGATTTGATCGCCAATACATCGACAATCGCAGCCTGTGTAGCAGCAGCTAAATCCGCTCGATCTTGCTCCGTTATTACGGAGGATTCCGCTTCTAGTTTACGTAAAGTCGTTAAAACAGCCGTTTTAAGCCCACTAAAACTAAAGTCTAAATCCCCGCTGTGCAGCATAGGGCGTGGCAGCTGAAAACGCTCCACATTGCCTTTTTCTGCTAGAGCCGATAAGGCTGGCCCACCAGGATATGGTAAACCCAGTAATTTCGCACTTTTATCAAAGGCTTCGCCCGCCGCATCATCCAAGGTCTCGCCCAATAACTGATACTGCCCTACCCCGTCCACTTGCATGATTTGGGTATGGCCACCTGACACCAATAACGCAACAAAGGGAAAATCAGGCGCTGGATCGGCCAATAATGGAGAAAGCAAATGGCCCTCGAGATGATGAATGGGTAGTGTAGGAATACCCCTGGACCACGCTAAGGCACAAGCAAAGCTCGCACCCACCAACAGAGCCCCATTTAGCCCAGGCCCCGCCGTATACGCAATGGCATCGATATCCTCTAGAGTCATCCCTGCCTGTGCGAGTACTTCTTTGGTTAAAGGTAAAACGCGCCGAATATGATCCCGTGAGGCCAGCTCTGGCACAACACCACCGTAGGCGCGATGCATGGCAATTTGACTATGTAAGCCATGCGCGATCAAACCTTTTTCTGTACACACTATCGCGACGCCGGTTTCGTCGCAAGAACTCTCGTATCCAAGTATTTTCATAATTTATTTCTAGTTGTTGCCATAGCGCCTTCGCGCAAATCAGCATAAAATCGCATAATTATCTATTTTACGACTTTTATCCACAGGAAACCTTATGTTTGAGCGCCTATTTAAGCTAAGCGAACATGGTACCACTACCAAAACGGAGATCATGGCAGGAATCACCACCTTTCTGACCATGTCTTATATTATTATCGTGAACCCAAGCATTTTATCGAGCACCGGTATGGACCATGGGGCGGTGTTTGTTGCGACGTGCTTAGCTGCCGTGGTGGGCACGCTCATTATGGCCTTTGTGGCAAACTGGCCTATTGGCATGGCACCAGGCATGGGGTTGAACGCTTTTTTTGCTTTTACTGTGGTTGCTGCACTCGGTTATAGCTGGCAACAAGCACTAGGGGCTGTTTTTATCTCCGGGGTGATTTTTCTATTACTGACCGCCACCGGTATACGCTCTTGGATTATTGAGGGGATCCCTCGCTCCTTACGCGCAGCGATTGCGGCGGGTATTGGCCTATTCCTAGGCATTATTGCCATGATGAATGCAGGCATTGTTGTCGACCACCCTGCCACAAAAATCGGTATTGGTGATCTAACCCAACCAAGTGCCCTGTTTGCTATCTTGGGGTTTTTTATCATCACCGCACTGGATGCCCTTAAAATACGGGGGGCGATCTTAATTGGTATTTTAACCGTTACCGCTCTTGCCACACTAACAGGCCATAATGACTACCAGGGCATTTTCTCTATGCCTCCAAGCATTGCGCCCACGTTTATGCAACTAGATATTATCGGTGCGTTACACATGGGGCTTGCTCATGTGATTTTAGTCTTAGTATTGGTCGAGGTATTCGATGCCACTGGCACCATGCTCGGCGTTGCTAAACGCGCCAACCTCATTACCGACGACAATCCCGGCCGCTTAGGCCGAGCCCTGTTTGCAGACAGTACAGCCATCGTTGCGGGCTCTCTAATCGGTACCAGTAGCACCACTGCCTATGTGGAAAGTGCCTCTGGCGTACAAGCCGGTGGCCGCACAGGGCTGACTGCGCTAACGGTTGCCGCTTGTTTCTTATTAGCCTTGTTTTTTTCACCCTTAGCAAAAATGGTTCCCGCCTACGCAACCGCGCCGGCATTACTTTATGTGGCTGGGCTGATGCTGCGCGAAGTAGCTGAAATCAACTGGAATGACATGACGGAAGCCGCCCCCGCTGCACTAGCGGCTCTGACCATGCCATTTACCTACTCCATTGCCAACGGACTGGCTTTTGGTTTTATTAGCTATGTAGTGATTAAACTAAGCACAGGAAAAATCCGCGATATTCATCCCGCAACGGCAATTGTGGCAGGGTTATTTATTGTTAAATACGCATTTTTTCCGGATTAAGGGGTTTTTTTATTTTGAAAACGCGTTACACTACAGATATAACATAGTTATAACTACCAATTATAAAGCGGCTATATTAATAGCCGCTTTTTCATTTAAGGAAGAATTATGAGCACCGTAGATCTTACTCAAGACACCTTCCAAGCGGCCATTGATAGCGACAAACCTTTAATCATTGATTTTTGGGCCCCTTGGTGTGGTCCATGTCAGCAATTTGGCCCTACTTACGAAGCCGTCGCCGCTAAGCACCCTGATATGACTTTTGCTAAAGTCAACACGGAAGAAGAGCAAGACCTAGCCGCCGCCATGCGCATCCGCTCTATCCCTACTATCATGGTATTCCGCGAAAAAGTCCTGTTGTTCCAACACTCCGGTGCTTTGGCAGAATCGCAGCTTGAAGAGCTCATTACCCAGGTCAAAGCGGTCAATATGGAAGAAGTCCACGCGGAAATCGCGGCCCAACAAAATAACCAGGCCTAATTTTCCCGCATACATACCCCGCTTGTACAGCGGGGTATTTTTTTACTCTAAAGACTGACTATCCGTCTGCTCTTGTTTAGACCAAAACCCTTGGCCTCGTGTCAGATTAGTAAACGCTTGTTCAAAAGCCTCGACCTGATCCAAAGGTAAAGCCAAATGCCACTCAACCCCCGTTGCTCCAAACTGCTCGGCTAGCACTTGGGCTTGATACTGAGCAAAGCGGGAGCGCACCAGATCACTATCGCTGTATTCACATGAACACAGCACCGTTTGCAGCGGCACAATAGGGCTTTTAGGTGCTAAACGCAAACACGACGCGGCCACGCCCCCATAAGCACGTACCAATCCACCCGTACCCAGCTTAACACCGCCAAACCAACGAATCACCAGTACCACTACTCGATCGCAGCTTTGCCCCTCTATGGCCTGGAGCATAGGACGCCCTGCCGTCCCCCCTGGCTCGCCATCATCATTAAAACGATACTCATCACCGATTTTATATGCCCAGCAGTTATGGGTCGCATCAGGCACACTGTGCTGC
>JAAYRP010000231.1 GCA_012518715.1 Alcaligenaceae bacterium
GCTCCCCCACCTGCACCCATGCCTCCGCAAGCTGTGGCCAATGGTGCGATCTATCAGCCAACGGCTTACGGCAACTACCCTTTGTTTGAAGACCGTCGTCCCCGCAATATTGGGGATATTGTGACTATTATCATTCAAGAAAAAACCAATGCCGCTAAAAGCGTGTCGACAAATACTGACCGCAGTGGCGAGGCTGGGATGGATATAGGTCTATCTCCTCGGATTTTGCCAGGGGCGTTAGGCGAGCAGCAAAATTTTGGAGCAAGTGGCTCCAATGCCGCTAAAGGCTCAGGGAGTAGCCGTGCTGATAATATGTTTTCGGGCACACTGACAACCACCGTCGTGGGGGTATTGCCCAACGGTAACTTGCAGGTAGCAGGGGAAAAACAAATTGCTATTAACCGGGGTAGTGAATACATCCGTTTTTCAGGGGTGGTAGATCCACGATCCATCACAGGCTCGGGTACTGTCTCGTCCACCATGGTCGCCGATGCGCGCATTGAATACCGTAGCCGAGGCGTTATGGACGAGGTGCAAACCATGGGGTGGCTACAACGCTTTTTCTTAAATATATCTCCTTTTTAATATGATGGCTTTAAGCGCTTTATCTCGACTTTCCCCAGCTGCCGCCTTATTGCAAGCGGCGGCTTTGTCTTTGGCTTTATTGTTAAGCCCAGTGGTACAGGCGGAACGCATTAAAGACTTAGCCACTATTCAGGGGGTGCGTGAAAACCAGCTCATTGGTTATGGGCTAGTGGTAGGTTTGGACGGTAGCGGAGACCAAGTGCGTCAGGCTCCTTTTACCCAGCAGAGCTTGACCAATATGTTGTCCCAATTAGGGGTGACGATCCCACAAGGCAGTAATATGCAGCTGAAAAACGTGGCCGCCGTTATGGTGACTGCGCGACTACCGGCTTTTGCGCGACCAGGCCAAGCCGTGGATGTCGTAGTATCTTCGATGGGGAATGCCAAAAGCTTGCGCGGCGGTACTTTGTTGATGACACCCCTTAAAGGCGCAAATGGACAAGTATATGCCATTGCCCAAGGTAACTTATTGGTTGGTGGGGCTGGGGCAGAGGCAGGAGGGTCTAGTGTCCAAGTCAATCAGCTTAATGGCGGTATTATTCCAGGCGGGGCTATTGTTGAGCAGAGTGTACCTACTACGTATATTTATGATGGTGCATTGACTCTGGAGTTAAATAGTTCTGATTTTGGCACGGCGCAAAATGTTGTTGCGGCAATTAACAAACGCTTTGGTGTAGGCACAGCGACAGCACTAGATGGTCGGGTGGTACGCGTACAAGCACCATTAGACCCCCATGCCCAATCGGCTTTTTTATCCCAAATTGAACATTTAGATGTTAACGTGCCGCCCGCACGGGCTCGTGTTGTGGTTAATGCTCGCACCGGCTCTGTTGTGATGAATCGTACGGTACGTATTGAAGAGGCTGCTATCGCCTATGGCAATTTGTCGGTTGTGATTAGTAGTCAATCAGATGTAAATCAGCCCGATACCCCGCTTGCTGGGGGACAAACGGTGGTGACAGATCGCACCGATATTGAAATGCGATCAGAGGGGGGCAGCCTACAGCGCATCACAACCAGCGCCAATCTTGCTGATGTGGTACGGGCTCTTAATGCTTTAGGTGCAACACCGCAAGATTTATTGTCGATTTTACAAAATCTAAAAAGTGCAGGTGCTTTGCGTGCGGATTTAGAAATTATCTAGAGAGTGGATGATGTCAGCTCACTTTTATCCTCGGCCAGGTACGAGCCAGCCTGTATCTATTTTTGACACAACGCAACTGTCTGTGTTGCGTAAAGCCGTTACAAGTCAGCAAACCGATGAGCAAGCGCAGCGTCAAGTGGCGCAGCAATTTGAAGCATTATTTATCCAGCAGCTATTAAAGCAGGCGCGTCAGATCGCAAGTGGTAATGGCTTATTGGATAGCCAAGCGGTGCGTATGACGCAGAGCATTGGTGATGAGCAGTTAGCATTAAATCTAGTCAATCCAGGCTTTGGTTTGGCCGATGCACTGCTGGATCAGATGAAACGAGCTCAGGGTGTAACCAGTGTGGGCTTACCAGAGCGTACACTTCCCGAGGCGGCCTCTACGCGTTTACCGCATTTACGCTCGCATGTGG
Organism: Alcaligenaceae bacterium; assembly: GCA_012518715.1. Taxonomy (GTDB): domain Bacteria; phylum Pseudomonadota; class Gammaproteobacteria; order Burkholderiales; family Burkholderiaceae_B; genus Paenalcaligenes; species Paenalcaligenes hermetiae. The sequence continues at coordinate 2,146 of JAAYRP010000231.1, forward strand.
GCGAAAAAGCGCGCATTATTGATGCTCCGTCACTTGGAGCGCTGATTAAAAAACTCAGTGGCAGCACTTCGGTGGAGCAAGTCGCGTCTGCTATTCGCGGTGCACCTAAGCATATTCATGATTTCGTTAGTAAGATGCGTGATGCCGTGCACGTTGCCGCTGCGGAAACAGGGATCCCTGCTAAATTGATCATGAGCCAGGCTGCATTAGAATCCGGCTGGGGTAAGCGTGAAATCCTGCACGAGGATGGCTCCACAAGCCACAATTTATTTGGTATCAAGGCCACGCGGCATTGGAAAGGCAAGGTCACGCATATTACCACAACCGAGTTTGTGGACGGCAAGATGGTGAAAATGAAACAGCCTTTTAGGGCATATGATTCCTATGCCGAGTCCATCACAGACTATGCACGCTTGCTTAGCACTAGTCCCCGCTATGAATCGGTGTTGCGGGCAGCCAGTGCAGAAGAAGCGGCGCGCAAAGTTCAGGAGGCTGGCTATGCCACGGATCCAAATTATGCCGATAAGTTGATCTCTATCATGGCCTATTTTGACGCAGGGGCGATGCCCTAAAGAAATTGTATTTTCGACCGTAAATAAAAAGAATGCTTGGTTAAATAGAGCCACACCATGTGGCTGACAATAAACGGAATCCCTTATGAACTTATTTGGACTTGGACTTTCAGCGCTTAATACGGCACAGGTTAATCTTCAGACTACTGGCCACAATATCAATAATGCTGCTGTCGAAGGCTATAACCGTCAGTCGGTATTAACCCAGACCAATGGGGCTCGTGCCACCGGTGCGGGATACATAGGTCGAGGGGTGCAGGCGGTTACGGTACAGCGCGCTTATGATAGTTTTTTGCAAAACCAGTTGGTTAAATCTCAAAGCCAAGGGGCGGCTCTGGTTGCGTATGGTAACGAGATTGCTCAGCTCAATAACCTTTTTTCGGATCGTACAGCAGGGGTTAGTCCAGCGATTCAAAAGTTCTTTGATGGGGTTCAAGCGGTAGCCTCTAACCCGGCTGATCCTGCTGCACGCCAAGAGATGATTGGGCGGGCTGACAGTTTAGCCACCCAAATCAACGAAGCAAACCGTTTTATTGATAACCAGCGTCAAAATATCAACACGCAACTGGATACCGTGGTCGCTCAAATCAATAGCTATGTAGCGCGTATCGATGATATGAATCAGCAGATCACTAAAGCGCGTGCATCGGGGGTAGGCAATCATGCTCCCAACGATTTGTTGGATCAGCGAGATCAGTTGGTTGCTGAGCTTAATCAGTTGGTGGATGTAAATGTCTTAGAACAAGATGGTAACTTTAGTTTGACCTTAGCATCTGGACAGATCCTATTAGGTGGGCCAACTATTTATCCTTTACATGCTGTGCCTTCTGCTGCTGACCCGGCTCGCTATGCTATAGCCACCACTTCAGGGTTTAAAAATGGTGAACCCATTTTGGCAGAGGTCGCGGACACCTCTATTAAAGGGGGGCAGCTCGGCGGCTTACTGCAGTATCGTGCTGACACATTAGACCCAGCTCAAAACGCACTAGGTCGCTTGGCAGTGGGAATTGCCATTGAATTCAATCAGCTGCATAAGCAGGGTTTTGACTTGAACGGCAAAGCAGGCACGGATTTTTTTAGTGTGTCGATCGCAAATAGTGCAACGGCAGCGGACTCAAACAAAGGGGACGCAGTTTTTAACGTGGATTTTGTGCGTCAGGATCAAATGGATCCCAATTCGGACGTGTTGAGTCTTGCTGCGTTGACCGCCCAAGATTATGAAATTAAATTCGAAAAAGGGGATTACCAGATCCGTGCTTTGCC
>JAAYRP010000033.1 GCA_012518715.1 Alcaligenaceae bacterium
AAATTTCGCTTGCCGTCACCACCCTTTTTTGGGGCGCTGGTGCCACCTTGCAATTCATCGTTATTGAATGGGGCGCGCAACAGCTCGGCTACCGTTTAGACCAAGCCTCGATTTTGATGGGGGTCGCAGCCCTAGGAACAATTGTAGGCGCCTATTTAGCCGGTAAAGTTCCTCTGAAAAAAGCCTTATCTGTACTGCCTATGGGGGTAGCTATGGGGCTAGTGGTACTACTGATGCCTTTTGTCAAAAGCACATGGGCCGTACATAGTTTATTACTTTTAATTGGCGCTACTTCTGGCTTTTTTGTTGTTCCCATGAATGCTCTCTTACAGCATCGCGGTCATGTGCTTTTGTCTGCTGGACACTCGATTGCTGTGCAGAATTTTAACGAACAGCTGAATATTCTTTTTATGTTAAGCCTTTATAGCTTACTGTTGTGGTTACGCTTACCCATTAATGTCATCATTATGATTTTTGGGTTACTCGTGGCTACTATGATGCTGGTGTTTATTTACTGGAATAAACAAAATCATAAACGCGACCCCCTTCTTTCACAGTGCATTGGCGAAGAGGGTCACGGCAAAGCATTACAAGAGTGCTAACTGCTTACGCTGCATATAAAAATCGTTTAGATAAGCCGATTCATAAGCATACGCCACCTGTAATAACAAACGTTCATTGAGCTGTGCTCCAACCAATTGTAACCCTATGGGCAAATTTTCCCCAACTCGCCCATAGGGTATGGATATGGCTGGGTGCCCAGTTAGATTAAATGGAGCGCAATGGTGGGTAGTTGCGGAGAATAATGGGCCATCTTGTCTCCTCATTCCTTTATTTTATGTTGTCATTAAGCGCTTACATAGTAGCAAATCTGCCCACGCGCGGGCTTTTAACTGTGGGCGTAATAAAATAGATGCAGGGTGATAACTCACAATTGTAGGCAGCGTCATACCTTCGGGACTTTTCCAATGGTGAACTTCCCCACGCAAAGCCTCAAAATCCCCTTGTAAAAATATCGCCGTGGCCTTCGACCCCAATAACAATAAACGCTTTGGCTGCAAAAGCTTTATTTGCCGCAACAACACACTAAAACAGGCCTGTATATATTCCGTTTGCGACTGACCAACAGAGCGACACTTTAATAACTGCGTCATGTACATCTGCTCAAAAGGCACAATACCAATGCTTTGCATTTGTGCTGCAAATAACTCCCCACTTTTACCCTGCATCGGTAAGCCTGCTAGCTCTTCGTAGCTACTCGGAGCAGAACTAATCACCAACCAATCCGGTTGTTGTTGCTGCCCTGCCCCCACAACCACTTGTTGTCGCTGCTCATGCAAAGCACACTGTTGACACTGCTGCACATAAGCGTGCAATTGCTCCCAGCCCATTTGCTCGACATCGACTTGGGATACATCCGTGGTCGCCCCCACGCGTTTCGTTAACACCGTATCCTGCATCGCCCTAGGGAGAGCAGACGGTGTCGTCTCCGGCGCCAATAAGGCCTTGGCTTGAGCTAAAGCTTCTTTCGCCTGAATAGGCACAACCGAAGAAGAAGTCATCACAGGTGCCGAGACGGATTTCATCTGGGCGGGTGCCGACACTGATTTACGATAAGGCGCTAGAAACGGAGAGGCAACACCAATTTCTTGGAGCCAACTTGTTTGTAAAGCAGATAATTGAAGAGAAGGCATGGGCATAGGTAATTAAGCCAGTATTTTTGTATAGAGCACCGCGTCTTCGCGCTGCTGCTCAGGCAATGCGTAATAATTTTTTCTGATACCCACCTGAACATAACCTGCCCCTTCGTACAAGGCAATAGCAGGCTGATTCGACGCTCGCACCTCAAGATGTATATTTTTCGCACCTTGGGCTCGTGCGTGTTGCTCTGCATAACAAAGAAGCTGTTGAGCAACCCCCTGCCGTTGGGCCACAGGCGCCACCCCAATAAGCAAGAGCTCCCAATCCTCTTGCGCTGGCATCATCACCGCATAAGCCACGACCTTATCTGCCTGTGAAGCCACCCATAGCACATGCCCACTCGCCATACTACTTTCTAAAGCTGATTGCGACCAAGGCGCAAACTGTAACTCCGCCTCTAGAGCTGCTACTTCGGCTAAGTCCGTCGCTACTGCCGGGCGGATATGCGTGGCTTGCCACGTCGAGCTAGGATTACCACCTAAACCGGTTTCTCGCTCCGCCGTCGTAAATGCGACGCGATTGCGCACATAAAGCGGTGCTGCCAACGCAGGCTCAATCAACTGCTGGTGTTGGTATTGCAACCAGGCTAAGTCCGCGATCGTCGTTGCTTTAGGCAGCTCAGTGCCACCTAGGTGTACAGGTAAAGCCTGTAAAGAGGCTAACAAATCAGGAAAAGCCACTAAGCCATCACCCGATACACGTAAAACACTCGGGTTTTTAAAGCTTTGTTGTTGCGCTAAAACGTGCTGGATATACTGCAAAACTTGAGAATGATGAATTAACATGGGCTTATGTAGAGCATACCAAGCACCTGTGGTGGTTTGTTGATAGGCCCCCACATATAACTCCTGCATACGCGCATCCGCCACAACAACTTCAATGGTTTCTATATCATGCTGCGCCTGTTGAGCTGCTACGCCCAATAATGAAGGCACCGCTGCTACTTTTAAGCCCAGCCCATAAGCCAAGCCTTGAGCAACACCGCACGCCACACGTAAGCCAGTAAACCCCCCAGGCCCTTGCGCAAAAGCAATCAGATCCAAATCCGCTCGCTTTAGATTAGCTTGCGTTAACACCTGATCAATGAGCGGCAACATACGCTCTGCATGCTCTGTACTACCATGATGCTCTACAACATAATGCTGACGCTGACTCTGATGGACACAAAGCAAAGCCACACCACAGACTGCACTCGCACTATCGAGAGCTAGAATATTTACTTTCATCCTATTTCCATCCCAACAAATGCTGCTCGCATCCAGATAAAAAAGCACCTATCGTACGCTTTTGCGTCAAGCAATGACCGTATTTTTCACACCAAAAAGGTAACAGATTGTATCTATATGTGTTTTTTACAGGGTGTCCATCCAGAAAAAAGCATCAAATGTAAAATTTTTCTACGAGCCTGTACGCCCACCTTTTTGCCTGTTACATTTTAATCATGAACACACAAAATCAGCCCCTTACCAGAAAAATACTCGTCGTCGATGACGACCCACGTTTACGCGATTTATTGCGTCGCTATCTTTCAGAACAAGGCTTTAATGTCTTTGTTGCAGAAGATGGCAAAGAGATGTCCAAACTCTGGCAACGCGAACACTTTGATTTACTGGTCCTTGATTTAATGCTGCCAGGCGAAGATGGACTATCAATTTGTCGTCGTTTACGTGGTGGTCACGATAACACACCTATTATTATGCTAACGGCAAAGGCCGAGGAAATCGACCGCATTGTTGGCTTAGAAATGGGTGCAGACGACTATTTAGTTAAGCCATTTAACCCGCGCGAGCTCTTAGCGCGAGTCAATGCCATTTTACGTCGCCGCGGCACAGAAGAACACCCCGGCGCCCCTAGTCAGGAAAATGAGTCCATTGAGTTCGGGCCTTACACCCTAAACCTATCGACTCGCACCTTACTAAAAGGCGAAGAAGTGGTGCCCATTACCACGGGCGAGTTCTCTGTCTTAAAAGTCTTTGCGCGCCATCCAAAAATTCCTTTGTCTCGCGACAAACTAATGGAATTAGCACGTGGTCGCGAATACGAAGCTTTTGACCGCAGCTTGGATGTACAAATTTCTCGTTTACGTAAACTGATCGAACCCAACCCATCTAAGCCTGTTTTTATTCAAACAGTGTGGGGTTTAGGCTATGTTTTTGTACCAGATGGTGGCCATTAACGGTATGATCATGGCATGAAAACCGCCAAAACAATCTCTACATTCCCTAAAAAGCCCCCTTTTAAAATGGGGCTTTTTAGTCGCACCTTTTTCTTACTCTTAGGGCTAATGGGCGTCAGCTTTGGTATCTGGCTTCAAACTTTTTTCTCCATAGAATCCGGTCCACGCGCAGTACAGATGGCACACCGCGTTATTACATCTGTCAATATTACACGCTCTGCTTTAAGCTATGCACCGATCGAGCAGCGCCCCACCTTGCTACTAGACCTTGCCACCCAAGAGGGCTTACGTGTACAGCCTCGCGAAGAGGAAGACATACTCGAGCCCATTTTACGATCCGCCTATTGGCAACGAGTCTCCGAAGAAGTGCGTAATGGTCTAGGCAGTCAAACCTTGATCATGTGGTCCGTTAATGAAGCTCCAGGCGTCTGGGTCTCTTTCGACTTAGAGGGGGATAAATATTGGCTGGTCTTTGACCGAGAACAGCTAAGTCTGATTGCAGGCGCAGAATGGATAGGCTGGATTCTCTCAGCATTGCTTTTATCTTTTTTAGGCGCTGCCGTCAGCGTACGTTTTGTAAACCGTCCCCTTGCTCAACTAGCACAAGTCACCCAACAACTCGCTCGTGGTGAAACCCCCTCACCCTTACCCGAAAAAGGCCCAGCAGAAATCCGTAACATGAATGTGGCTTTTAATCGCATGACCCGTGATATCCGACAGGCCGAAGCAGATCGGGAAATCATGCTTGCGGGGATTTCTCACGACTTACGAACCCCTCTAGCCCGCATGCGCTTAGAGATCGAACTCTCAAATGTTAGCGAGGAGACACGCCAAGCTATTGATGAAGACTTAGCTCAAATAGATCGCAGTATTGCGCAATTAATGGAATATGCTCGCCCAGCCGCCAAAGCCCCAGATGAAGGGATCAATATCAGTCAGGTCCTAACAGACCTTTTTGATCGTGAGCGCAGCCATACAAAAAGTCTTGGTGGACAGCTAACAGCAGATATTGTGCCCCACCTTTTTGCTCGTATAGACGCCAATGATTTAAAACGTATTGTAAGCAACCTCATTGAAAATGCACGACGCTATGGACGTAGTCCAACCGACGACCGAGCTTATATTCATCTGAGCGCACACTCCAAAGGCAACATGATAGAAATTAAAGTCCAAGACCAAGGCAAAGGCATCGAGGAACACGAAGTGCAGCGTCTACTACGTCCTTTTTCTCGTGGTGAGCTTGCCCGTACAGGTGTCAATGGTGCAGGCTTGGGCTTAGCAATTGTAGAACGTCTTTTACAGCCCATTGGCGGGCGCTTAGAGCTACGCTCGCCTCCAGGCCAAGGTCTAACAGCACGTATCGAAATCCCTAAGTTAAAAGTTCGTGAAAATGCTAGAAAAACGGCGTGATTCGCGTAGAATCGACGCTATGTTTAGAGTATAAAGGATCCATATGAAAACCGTTGGCGATAAAATCGAGCCTTTTAAAGTCATAGGGGTTAAACCAGGGTTTAATGACCCCCAAGAAAACGGGATCTCCGCTTTCGAGGACATCACAGAAAGCTCGTTTCCAGACAAATGGAAAATCGTTTACTTTTATCCTAAAGATTTTACTACGGTATGCCCAACCGAAATCACGCGTTTTAATGCACTAGGCCCCGAGTTTCAAAAGCGGGACGCAGTAGTTTTAGGCGGCTCCAGTGATAACGAATTCGTAAAACTGGCATGGCGACGCGAACACCCAGACTTAGCGCGTTTACAGCATTATCAGTTTGCAGACACCACCGGTGCACTAATTGATCAGCTGGGTATTCGCCACAAAACCGAGGGGGTTGCCCTACGCGCCACCTTTATTATCGATCCCGACAACGTTATCCAACATATTTCCGTTAATAACCTTAACGTTGGCCGGAACCCAGATGAAATTCTACGGGTTTTAGATGCGATCCAGACTGAATCCCTTTGCGCCAGTAATCGGGAAATCGGTGGCCCTGTCTTAAGCTAGCCTACACTTAGCCACACTACGTGCCTTAGCGTATTTACGTGGCACGTAGGAACTAAAAAATTAGGTTTCAGACTGGTAAATCAATACCACTACGTTTGCAGCAATCCCCTCTTTACGCCCTAAATGCCCTAAACCTTCGTTGGTTTTGGCTTTGATATTGATACGATCGGCACTAAGCTGCAAATCCGCGGCAAGGTTTTCTATCATCGCAGGTGCATGCGGCCCAATTTTTGGTGCTTGCGCATGAATCGTGGCATCCACGTTGATAATTTCCCAACCTTGTCTTTTAACCATATCCAGTGCGGTACGCAACAAAACCCGACTATCCGCTCCCTTATACTGCTCATCCGTATCGGGAAAATGTCGGCCAATATCCCCTAAGCCCGCCGCACCTAAAATCGCATCCGTAACAGCATGCATTAATACATCCGCATCAGAATGCCCCAATAACCCATGTGTATGTGGAATGGTAACGCCACCAATAATCAATGGACGATTTTCCACCAATGCATGGATATCAAACCCCTGTCCTACTCGTAAATTCATAACCATTTTTCCAATAACTGAAAATCATGCGGCCACGTCACCTTGAAATTTCTAGGATCACCCTGAACTAATAAAGGTTGATAGCCTTGCTGCTCCATTGCTGAAGCCTCGTCTGTCACAACAAACCCCTGCTCTTTAGCCTGATGCAATGCGGCTTGTAACGCTACCGCTTTGAACATTTGTGGTGTTTGCGCCAACCACAGGGCCTCTCTAGGCACGGTCTGGCTAATCCTTGGTGGCTCCTCAACCGTGGCACGCTTGACGGTATCTGGAATAGGAATAGCCAATATCCCGCCTTGATTATGGGCTAAACACTGGTCAATCAAACGTTGTAACGCCTGCGCAGGAAGCCCTGGCCGAGCGGCATCATGCACCACTACCCACTCGTCTTCCTGGGGCTGCCAGTCCTGTAAGCCGTTATACACTGTGTCAGCACGTGTAGCACCGCCAACCGGACGCCAGATCACTCGCTCTAGCCCAGCAAGCGCTCGCTCCACCCAAGTATCCGTTGGGCTTACAATGACTCTTACCTGATGAATACGCGGATCGGCTAACATAGCCATCACCGATAATCGGAGCATAGGTAAGCCATTAAGCAACTCATACTGCTTAGGTAAATCAGGCTTTAAGATAGCCGCTGTAGACGGACGCCTAGCGCGTGCTCCTATGCCCGCCGCAGGGACCAATGCAATTATTTTTTTCGACATAATTAACCTTCATCCTATGAGCAAAACCCAACGCCCTTCTGATCCAGTGCAATATCTTAACAGTACCACTCAAACCTTACAGGCATTAAAAAAAGGACAACGCTATCAGCAACCTATGCCCCCTGGATCTGGCGACGCGTGTTTAATTGCCGATTTGGCTACTCATGGCCAAGCGCCTGTTGCGGTGTTTTGTGCACACCCCGTCGATGCTCAGCGCCTCTGTGATGAAATCCTATTATTTAACCCACAGCTACGTGTGCAGGCCTTCCCAGACTGGGAAACCCTTGCCTATGACCGGTTTTCCCCTCATGAGGACCTGATTTCAGCGCGTTTACGCACACTCAATGCCCTACTTGAGTCTAATGTCGACGTGCTCACCATTCCGGTCAGTACCGCATTATACCGGCTTGCCCCCCCTACTTTTTTAGCTGCTTATAGCTTTAGCTTTAAACAAGGAGACCAACTGGACGAGCAACAATTTAAAGAACAAATGTTGCTTGCCAACTACAGTCATGTCACCCAGGTCTCCGCTCCCGGCGAGTTCTCGATACGTGGTGGCTTAATCGACTTATTCCCTATGGGGTCTAGCTTGCCGTATCGCTTAGATCTTTTTGATAACGACATCGAATCGATTCGAGCTTTTGATGTGGATAGCCAACGCAGCTTGTACCCTGTCTCCCAGATTGACCTGCTTCCAGGACGCGAGTTCCCTTTAGATGAAACGGCACGCCACCTTTTCCGCTCCCAGTTTCGTGAACATTTTGAAGGGGATCCTTCTCGAGCCCTTCCCTATAAAGACATTGGAAACGGTATCGCTTTTGCAGGGGTCGAATATTATCTGCCTTTATTCTTTGAGGAAACGGCAACCATTTTTGACTATCTACCCAAAGACAGCATTCTTATTACACATCAAGACTGCCAACAAGCCATTGATGCCTTCCATACCGATACCGCCCAACGGTATCACTTTTTGAAAAGTGATCTAGAGCGTCCCATACTGGCTCCCGATTTGCTCTTTTTATCAGCAGAAAACTTTTTTAGTCAGCTAAAGCATTTTTCACGTCTGGATTTACAAAAAGGGGAAGCCCATCCTGATTTTATTCCCCTCCCTAATGTTGCCGTAGCAAGACGAGCCGAAGACCCTATTGCGGCCTTGCGTGCAGAAGTGCTAGACCCGAGCCGCCGTACATTATTGTGTGCGGACTCAGCTGGGCGGCGCGAAACCCTTACACAAATGCTCAATGAGTTTGATCTGAGCCCTCGCACCGACTGCGCGGATTTCAATGATTTTCTTCATAGTGATAGCCATTTTGCTTTAGTCACAGCTTCACTCTTTCAAGGGTTTGCACTCAAAAAAGCCGCTATCACCATTCTTACAGAAAATGACCTTTACCCCAATCAGGTTCGCACTTCTCATCGCGGACGACGGAGCCAACGCAGCCAAGTCGAAGCGATGGTGAAAGACCTGTCGGAACTGCGCGAAGGGGATCCTGTGGTACATGCAGAACATGGTATTGGGCGTTATCACGGTCTGATTGAAATGGACCTAGGAGAAGGTCCGGTAGAGCTCCTTCATTTGGAATACGCCAATGAAGCAACGCTTTATGTACCGGTCGCCCAGCTACATGTTATTTCCCGCTATAGCGGTACCGATGCCGAGTCCGCCCCCTTGCATCAGCTTGGCTCTGGCCAATGGGAAAAAGCACGTCAAAAAGCGGCTAAACAAGCCCGCGATACGGCAGCAGAGCTTTTAGCCCTCTACGCACAACGCGCGCTGCGCCAAGGGCAGCAATACCAAGTCCCTCTGAATGACTATGAGGCCTTTGCGGCGGGGTTTGGTTTTGAGCCCACTCCAGATCAAGCGGCTGCCATCGAAGCCGTCTTAAATGACATGAAGTCGGGACAGCCCATGGATCGATTGATCTGTGGTGATGTTGGCTTTGGAAAAACAGAAGTGGCTTTACGTGCGGCTTTTGTTGCTGTCGCCAATGGCAAACAAGTCGCCATTCTTTGCCCCACGACCTTATTAGCCGAACAGCACGCTCAAAGCTTTGCTGATCGTTTTGCCGACTGGCCCGTTACCGTGGCTGAGCTTTCGCGCTTCAGAACCAGCAAGCAAACCAAAGCCACCATCGAGGGTCTAGCAACCGGTCAGGTCGATATTGTCATAGGCACCCATAAAATTCTCTCTAAGGATGTCAAATTCAAAGACCTCGGCTTAGTTATTATCGATGAGGAGCACCGCTTTGGTGTGCGCCAAAAAGAGGCGCTCAAAGCGCTGCGCGCCGAAGTCGATATGCTGACCTTAACCGCCACGCCCATCCCACGCACATTAGGTATGTCTTTAGAGGGGATCCGTGACTTTTCTATTATTGCCACAGCACCTGAAAAGCGTTTGGCTATTAAAACCTTTGTACGGCGCGAGGACGAAGGCACCATCCGCGAAGCCTTACTGCGTGAGTTAAAGCGTGGCGGACAAGTCTATTTTTTACACAACGAGGTCGAAACAATTGAAAATCGACGCGCACGCTTGCAAGAACTCGTTCCAGAGGCCCGTATCGGGGTTGCCCATGGACAAATGCCTGAGCGTGAATTAGAAAGCGTGATGAAAGACTTCTACCAAAAGCGATTTAACGTATTGCTTTGCACCACGATTATTGAAACAGGGATTGACGTACCCACAGCCAATACAATTGTGATTCAGCGTGCAGACAAACTAGGCTTAGCCCAGCTTCATCAGCTACGCGGGCGTGTTGGTCGCTCTCATCACCAAGCCTATGCGTACTTACTTACTCCTGGTGAAGAAGCCATCACTAATAATGCCAAAAAGCGTTTAGAGGCCATTAAAGCCATGGATGAGCTGGGCGCAGGCTTCTTTTTAGCCATGAACGATCTAGAAATCCGCGGCGCCGGTGAGGTTTTAGGAGAGCACCAGTCTGGTAATATTCAGGAAATTGGTTTTTCTATGTATGCCGACATGCTAAACCAAGCCGTCAAAGCCCTCAAAGCCGGTGAAGAGCCGGATTTGCTCTCACCCTTTGAGAATAAATGTGAGGTCAATTTACGCGCTCCCGCCTTATTGCCAAGTGATTATTGCCCAGATGTACATGCACGTCTTAGCTTTTACAAAAAGCTATCTCACGCTCAGCATAACGACGATTTAGAACTCGTCCACGAGGAACTGATTGATCGCTATGGCCTTTTACCCGAGCCAGCAAAAAACCTACTCACAGTGCACCAGATCCGTATTAAAGGCGAACAATTAGGCTTAGAAAAAGTGGACTTACAAGAAGAGCAAATCATTCTACAGTTCAATGCCAAACCCAACGTAGATCCAGTGCAGCTAATCGAACTCGTACAGCAACATAGCAAAACAATTCGCTTTAACGGCCCCGACCAGCTTCGTGTCCAGCTGCCACAAGCCACGCCTCTTGCCCAGCGTGTCCAAAAGCTCAACCAGCTATTTAAGCAGCTTGGTCTACAGGCAATGGCTTAAACGTCTCAGCGCTCTTTATTCAAGAGCGCTGCCTACCCCTGTTTTTGATCAGAAGCTCAATCTAAACCAATTTAAAATCGCATCCAAAGGCGACACATTTAATGCAAAACGTGCTTGCTCTTGTACTACTGGCTTAGCGCGATACGCTACGGAATAATACGCCTGTGCCATCATGGGTAGATCATTTGCACCATCACCTACTGCAATAATCTGTTCTTTGGTGGCATTGAGTGTTTTGGCTAAACGCAATACGTGATCCGCTTTGGTTTGTGCGCCAACAATATCCCCCTGTACTCGCCCCGTCAGCTTGCCATCTTTGATCTCTAGGGTATTCGCATACGCCTCATCAATACCTAAACGCTCCTGCAAGCGTTGCGTAAAAAATGTAAAACCACCTGACACAAGCAAGGTACGCACACCGTGCTGCTTGGCTACCTTTACCAAGCGCTCTGCCCCAGCATTTAATTGCAAACGCTGCTCATAGACCTGCAACAAAGCTGACTCAGGCACCCCTTCTAATAACGCCACTCGGCGGGTTAAGCTTTCGGCAAAATCTTTAATCTCTCCACGCATGGCGGCTTCTGTGATCGCAGCCACCTCGGCCTTACGTCCAACTGCTGCGGCAATTTCATCAATACACTCAATATTAATAAGCGTAGAATCCATATCCATAGCAAGGATTTTCATGTCACGCAACAAATGCACGGGATCAATAAACGCATAATCCAACTGTGCTTGTTGGCAGGCTGCCATAATTTCAGCCGATTGACTCGTATCTACCCCCAACAAACGCACTGCTGTCGGACCTAGCTCTTGGACCCCTTCTGCATTAGCTAATGCCGCAATCGTTTCTATAGTAGATGGCTCAAAACGTAGAGCTTGTAAAATTAAATTTGACATAGACGTAAAGAAAAAACCCCTCGTAATAGAGGGGTCATTATAAAACAATTGCCACTTATACGGCTTTGGGCTGGGTGACTAAAACACGACGACGCTTGAGCAAGTAACGAATAACAAACCCAGGATACGCCAACACCAAAAACAGACTATATGTAATGGCATAAAACTCCCAGCCTTGTGGGAACACATTACCTAAGCTGGACTCAAAACCAATCCCAAGTACACCAATCAACCCATATAGCACGCTAACCTCGAGCAAGCGTGCAAAAAAGGATTTACTAATGGGTTGTTTACGTTGTGTCCAAGCAGGCACCGCTAACAATAAAGCGGCTACCAGCACACACGCCACACTCAATAAGAGTAAATGCATCGGACTCACAAATAATGTTTGGCTTAATGTACGATGCATTAGCCAACCCGCAGCAAGCAAAACCCCCGTGTACACGATAAAAACCAACCATCGTGCTAACACCGAGCGGTTTTGCTCACCTTTTTGTTGCCAGGGTAAAAACAACAAAGGTCGCTCAACAAAGAAGGGAATGTTGGCGCTGACCAAAGACAGCACAATTAATACCCAAATAGCAACGTTTTGACTCATGATAAACCTACATTAAAAGCGCAAAGATTCTTGGATAACGCGCATGCTTAGATCCATGAGACCACCTGGTAAGATCCCGAGAACAATGATCAATAAGCCATTCACCGCAAAAATAGCTTTGGCAGCAAAGCCGATTTGAATGGGCTGATCCAGCACATCCGTCTCGGGCTCATCAAAGTAAGCCGCTTTAACTACACGAATGTAATAGAAAGCACCCACTAAAGACATCAGCACCGCCAATACAGCTAGGCTCACATGACCCGCTCCAACAACAGCCTGCAACACCGCTAATTTAGCGTAGAAGCCAGCCATAGGGGGAATCCCCGCTAGAGAGAACATGGTCAGCAACAGCAACAGAGCTAACATCGGATGACGACGATTCAGACCTTTGAGATCGGCAATGTTTTCACATTCAAAGCCTTTGCGACTCAAGACTAAAATCAAGCCAAATGTTGCTAAGGTCGTTAACACATAGACCACGCCATAAAACAAGGCAGAACCATAAGCATAATTTGCCATCATCACGTCTTGACCGATCAACTGGCGAATAAACCCAGTTAAGCTATCGGCCTGAGCGCTTTCTGCAGTCACGCCAGACAATAAGCCTAAAAACACAAAGCCCATATGGGAAATGGTGGAATAGGCCAGCATGCGTTTAAAGTTAGTCTGTACTAAAGCGGTTAAGTTCCCTACCACCAAAGAAAGCACAGCCATAAACATCAGCATAGGTTGCCAATCCAACGCAATACCATGTAAGGCTTCTATCAATAAGCGTAGGGTCACCGCGAGTGCCGCCAGTTTCGGTGCCGCTGCAATCACTAGGGTAACCGTGGTCGGAGCCCCCTGATATACATCCGGTGTCCACATGTGGAAAGGTGCAGCCGTAAGCTTAAACGCTAACCCTGCCACCACAAACACCACACCAAAGATCAATGCTAAACGCTCTGCTTCACCGGCATTAATGACCGCAGCAATGGCTTTTAGATCCAAATGACCTGTGGCGCCGTAAATCATGGACATGCCATACAACAATACCCCAGAGGACAAAGCACCCAAGATAAAGTATTTCATTGCGGCCTCGGTCGCTTGGGTGTTTTCACGACGGATAGCAACCAAAGCGTAGAGCGCAAAGGACATGAGCTCTACCCCTAAAAACACCATGAGCAAGCTGCCGGCAGAAATCATTAACAACTGCCCCAGCAATGCCATTAACGTTAAAGAGTAAAGCTCACCGCCACGCTCCACCATCTCGCGCTGCTCGGCATATTGACGACCATACAACAGCGTCACGGCCACAGCCACACAAGAAAGCAATTTCAAAAAGTGAGATAGCGAGTCCACCACATACAAGCCACTAAAGCTTACACCGGTTAGACCTTGGCTCCACTGCCAAAGCACGGCTAACCCCACCACTACAATGCTTAGCTGACTAAGCGCAAAAGTACTATGTCTGGCTTCTGTTTTATTGAATGAATCAAAAATCAGCACACCTGCAGCTAGGATCAGAAGCAGGATCTCAGGCAAGGCCAGAGCGAAATCAAATGAGTTTTGCATAATGTTCCAGGTCTACAGTTTCGATACAGAGACGTGCTGCAGCAGAGCATCGACGGAGACGTGCATGATTTCCGTAAAGGGTGCAGGATAAATCCCCATACCCAAGACGGCAATAGCCATCACGCCTAACACAAAGAACTCACGGCTGCTAAGGTCGCTCATTTCCTCTACGGCAGGATTTTTGATGGGGCCATACGCCACACGCTTGAGCATCCAAAGCGAATACGATGCACCGGTAATCAACGCTGTCGCTGTTAATAAACCGATCCAAAAGTTGTATTCAACCGCACCCATAATCACGGTGAACTCACCAATGAAACCACTTGTACCTGGTAGCCCACTATTAGCCATGGAAAACAGGACAAAGAAGGTCACGAAGCGAGGCATCACATTAACGACACCACCGTAATCAGCAATCTCACGTGTATGCATACGGTCATATAACACACCAATACACAAGAACATGGCTGCTGAAACAAAACCGTGCGAAATCATTTGCATGATCGCGCCTTCCATACCGGTTTTGTTGAAAATGAAAAACCCGAGAGTCACAAAACCCATGTGCGCTACAGAAGAATAGGCCACGAGCTTTTTCATGTCTTTTTGTACGATGGCTACCAAACCAATGTACACCACAGCAACTAAAGATAAGGCAATCATCAACCCAGAGAGGCTATGCGAGGCATCTGGAGCGATCGGCAATGAAAAACGCAAGAAACCATAAGCCCCCAGCTTAAGCATAATAGCCGCCAAAACCACCGAGCCCCCTGTAGGCGCTTCCACGTGAGCATCTGGCAACCAAGTATGTACCGGCCACATTGGAACTTTGACAGCAAAAGCCATCAATAAGGCAATAAAGATCAGAATTTGCGTATTCAAACCTAAGGGCAGCTTATGCCAGGTAAGAATATCAAAGCTACCTCCAGCCTGATGCCATAGGTACACAAAGGCCACTAAGGTGAGCAGGGAACCCAATAGGGTATAGAGGAAAAACTTCACCGAGGCGTAGACACGACGCGGCCCACCCCAAACCCCAATGATGATGTACATGGGGATCAATGTGGCCTCGAAGAAAATATAGAAGAGCAAACCATCGAGTGCGGCAAAAACACCAACCATTAGCCCCGATAAAATCAGGAAGGCTCCCATGTACTGGGCGACACGATCGGTGATTACCTCCCACCCCGCTAATACCACAATAATCGTGATAAATGCGGTCAGCAGAACAAACCAAACAGAAATCCCATCTACGCCTAAATGATAGTTCACTGCGTACGATTGGATCCAAGGCGTTAGCTCCACAAACTGCATAGAAGCAGTGCTAGGATCAAAGCCCGTATAAAGAGGAATTGTGACAAGAAACGCTACGACTGAGCCAATCAAAGCCAAAGTACGAGTGAAATTGGCTCGATCGTCTCGCCCAAGGGCGAGGACTAGAAGCCCCGCCACAATAGGCGTAAAGATCGCAAGCGTTAGCCAAGGAAAAGTAGAAGACGCCATATCGCTAGCCATTATTGAACCGTCAGCACGAAAAAGGTTAAGAGCGCCATAATGCCGAGAATCATGGCAAAGGCATAGTGATAGATATAACCGGTTTGTAAACGGCGAGAAATCGCCCCAAACCAGCCCACCACACGAGCGCTACCATTGACAATCAAACCGTCAATCAAACCTGCGTCAGCACCTTTCCAAAGTCCAGTACCTAAGCAGCGCACACCGCGTGCAATCACTTGCTCATTAATCCAGTCCACATAGTATTTGTTTTCTAGAACACGATAGACACCCGAGAAATTACGCTTAAGCGCAGCAGGGATGCTGGGGTTTACGAGATAGAAATACCATGCGACCACTAAACCTGCGACCATTAGCCAGAACGGTACGGTAACGAAACCATGTAAGGCGTAGGCCACCCAACCATGCCAACCTTCAGCTAATGTCTGCATCACGGTATGTTCCGGATGAACGGTGATCACACCATTGAAGAAATCGCCAAACAACAATGGGTCAATAAACCAAATGCCAGCGATAACAGAAGGAATGGCTAAGAGGATAAGAGGCAGCGTCACTACCCAAGGGGATTCTTTAGGATCACCTTGAAGCGCTTCGTGCTCACCCAATGCCTCTGCGGGAGGATTACGGAAATTTTCTTTGCCGTGGAAGACTAAGAAATACACACGGAAAGAATATAAAGAAGTAATAAAGACCCCAATTAAGGTCGCATACTGGGCAAAGCCGGCACCCCATACCCCAGAGGCTGAAGCTAAGGCCGCTGCCTCGATAATATGCTCTTTGGAGTAAAAGCCAGAGAAGAAAGGCGTACCAACTAAAGCCGCTGTACCAATCAAGAACGTGATCCATGTGATGGGCATATATTTACGCAAGCCGCCCATGGCACGAATATCTTGATTATGGTGCATACCAATAATGACAGAGCCAGCCCCTAAGAACAGTAGTGCTTTAAAGAAGGCGTGTGTCATCAAGTGGAAAATCGCCACCGAATAAGCCGAGGCTCCTAGTGCGACAGTCATATACCCCAACTGGGATAAGGTGGAATAAGCCACCACCCGCTTGATGTCGTTTTGGATAATGCCCAAAATCCCCAAAAACAGCGCGCCAATTGCACCAATCACAATAATAAAGGACAACGCGGTATTGGAGTACTCAAACACGGGGGAGAAACGCGCCACCATGAAAATCCCTGCGGTCACCATCGTTGCGGCGTGAATCAATGCAGAAATCGGTGTGGGACCTTCCATGGAGTCGGGTAACCATGAGTGTAAAGGGACCTGTGCCGATTTACCCATCGCACCAACAAATAAGGCAATACACGCTACCGTTAGCAGCTGCCAGCTTGTACCAGGGAAACTGAGCTGTGCCAATTGTTCGGCTTTAGCAAAAATTTCACCGTAGTGCATGGTGCCTGTATAGGCATAAAGCAGACCAATTCCCAAGGCAAAACCAAAGTCACCAACACGGTTCACCAAGAAGGCTTTCATGTTAGCAAAGATGGCGGTTTCTTTTTTAAACCAGAATCCAATCAATAGATAAGAAACCAAGCCCACGGCCTCCCAACCAAAGAAGAGCTGTAGCATGTTGTTAGACATGACCAGCATCAACATGGAGAAGGTAAACAGGGAAATATAAGAGAAAAACCGTTGGTAGCCGGGATCCTCTGCCATATAGCCGATTGTGTAAATATGCACCATCAGCGACACAGAGGTCACAACCACCATCATGAGCGCGGTCAAATTATCAATTAAAAAGCCAATTTGCCACGTGGCATCACCAATAGTTGCCCAGGTATAAACCGGACCATCAAAGGTGTGACCGTTTAGTGTTTGCATCAACACCATCACGGAGCCAACCAAGGAAATCAATACACCTAAAATAGTGATTGAGTGAGCGCCTTTTTTGCACACAAATCGGCCTAAAAAGCCGGTGCCAAAAAGCCCCGCAATCAGCGCCCCTGCTAAGGGAGCTAATGCAATGAGTAAATATAAATTTGGTGAGTTCATTGTTTGTGCTACCCCATCAACCCTTGAGCTGGTCAAGTTTTTCGACGTTGATTGTATTCAGGTTACGGAACAACAGCACCAGAATAGCTAAACCGATCGCGGCTTCAGCCGCTGCGACGGTTAAAACGAAGAAAACAAAGACCTGTCCGGCCGTATCCCCAAACCATGTGGAGAAGGCAATGAAGTTCATGTTGGCAGAAAGCAAAATGAGCTCTACCGACATCAACAGAATAATCAGGTTGCGACGGTTCAAAAAGAAGCCAAAAAGCCCGATTGTGAACAAAATAGCACCAAGAACCAGATAATGCGTTAGACCGATTGTCATCATTGCTTGTCTCCTGCATCGGCGGTAGTAGGTGTGACGGCTTTCATTTTGACCATACGTAAACGATCTGAAGCCTTAACGCGGACCTGATCTGAGGATACGGTACGTTTTACATCGCTACGTTTACGCAATGTCAACGCAATAGCAGAAACCATACCTACCAACAAGACAACGCCACCTACCTCTACGGCTAATATGTAGTCGGTGTACATCGCTGTACCCACTGCTAAGGTGTTGTTGTAGTCCGCAGGCATTTCTACAGCAGGACCAACATCTAACCAAGCCCGGGTCAGAACAAAGGCCATCTCTAAAATCATGATGCCGCCCACGGTTAAGCCCAATGGTAGGTAAGCTTTAAGGCCGCTTCGTAACGAAGGCATGCGCATATCCAGCAGCATAATGACGAACAAGAACATCACCATCACTGCGCCCACATACACCACGACAAGCAACAAGGAGAGGAACTCGGCACCGAGTGTCATCCAAATCATGGCGGCAGTAAAAAACGAGAGAATCAGATGTAAAGCAGCAGCCACGGGGCTGGCAGCGGTCACCACACGGAAGGCCGCCACCACCAAAACCAAGGCTAAGACATAAAACAGGATTGTAGTAAACATGTGTCAGTCCTTTGCCTTAGCGATACGGTGCATCGGCAGCGCGACGCTCGGCAATTTCAGATTCGTAACGATCACCAATCGCTAGAAGCATTTCTTTGGTGTAGTACAAATCCCCACGTTTTTCTCCATGGTATTCATGGATGTGAGTCTCTACGATAGAGTCCACAGGACAGCTTTCTTCACAGAAACCACAGAAAATGCATTTGGCCAGATCAATGTCATAACGAGTGGTACGGCGCGTACCATCTTCTCGCTCATGCGACTCAATCGAAATCGCCATCGCTGGACAAACCGCCTCGCACAATTTACATGCAATACAACGCTCTTCGCCATTGGGATAGCGACGTAGCGCATGCAAGCCACGAAAACGTGGTGATGCAGGGGTTTTTTCATAGGGATAATGCAAAGTGATCTTGCGACGGAAAAAATATCGACCCGTCAGGCGCATCCCTTTCAGCATCTCCGACAGCATTAAGCTGCCAAAAAAATCTTTGATTGCTTCCATAATTTGCCCCTATGTCCTAGTTCCAGATATTAAGCGGCGTCTGCATCCAGATTGCCACAATCACGAGCCAAATACCCGTCAATGGAATAAAGACTTTCCAGCCTAAACGCATAATTTGGTCGTACCGATAACGTGGGAATGTGGCGCGGAACCAAACAAACATAGACACGACCACAAAAGTTTTTAGTCCTAACCAAAGCCAACCGGGAATCCACGTAAAGGGTGCATAATCCACTGGGGGTAACCAACCACCCAAAAACATGATGGATGCCAATGCAGAAAGCAAAATCATGTTGGCATACTCACCCAAGAAAAAGAGTGCAAAGCCCATACCGGAGTATTCCACCATGGGTCCAGCCACAATCTCGGACTCCCCCTCTACCACGTCGAAGGGGTGGCGGTTGGTTTCAGCAACGGCCGAAATCACATACACCACAAATAAGGGCAACAAAGGTAGCCAGTTCCAAGAGAGGAAATTCACACCTTTATCTGCAAACATACCGCTATCTTGGCTCATCACAATGCCGCTTAGGTTTAAAGTCCCCGACACTAACAAGACGGTTACTAGCACAAAACCAATAGCGAGTTCATAGGAAAGCACCTGAGCGGCTGCACGCAGCCCCCCTAGCAAGGCGTATTTAGAGTTGGATGACCAGCCCGCTACCACCACACCATAAACCCCTAAAGAAGTAATGGCTAAGATATATAGCAAGCCAGCATTGACGTCCGCCAATACCATTTCAGGACCAAAAGGCATCACTGCCCATGCCGCTAGCGCTGGCATCAGCGTCACGACAGGTGCTAAAACAAACAACAAGCGGTTCGCATTAGCGGGGACAATGACCTCTTTGGTAAGAAGTTTGAATACGTCAGCAAAAGGTTGGAGCAAGCCGCGGTAACCCACACGAGTAGGTCCACGACGGATGTGCATAAAACCAATCATCTTGCGTTCCCAATAAGTGAGGTAAGCCACACATAAAATAATAGGAATCGCAATACAAAGAATCTTAATTAGCGTCCACACCACATACCAAGCGGTCGGGCCAATCAGACCTTCGCCAAACTGTTGAATCGTCGATAGCCAGTCCATTACACGCGCTCCACTGTCAGTTGACCAAACGCACTGCCTAAAGCAGCCGTTTCAGCAAAAGCTGCTGCAATACGCACACTGTTCACGGCAACGGTGTTGTCGAGCTGTGCAACCAGCGTGATCTCGCCTTGGGCAGAACGTACCCGCACCTGATCCCCATCTACCAACTGCAATTGCTCTAAGGTTTGAGCATGTATGCGGGCTGTGGGTAAAGCACTAGCGGGGGTTTGCTGCAAAGGCTCTGAACGACGAACCATCGCATCTGTACGGTAGATTGGTACATCCGTGACTCGCTCAATCGTATTTGCTTCGGGTAATAAGGCGGGTTTCGCTTTAATGTCGTTACATAAACGCGAGGCCACCCCTGAGCTAATCACCGTATCGCGTACCGCCTCGGAAGTTTCCTCATCAAAACCATCTAGCTCGAATAAATTACCCAA
>JAAYRP010000232.1 GCA_012518715.1 Alcaligenaceae bacterium
AACGACCCTATTACCTTGGATCCGCTATATCCATCACTATCCACGCAGTACGGTAGAGCTTAACTTTTATCAAGTCACCGAGTGGCAGGGCACCCCAATCCCACAAGAAAATCAGCAGTTAGCTTGGTGCCATCCCGATCAGCCCATTCCGTTAACGATAGGGCCTATTTTGCCTGCGACTTTTCCGGTTCTGCGTTGGCTACGCTTACCCAAACACTATTTACTTAGCAATATCGGACAAAAAAGTGGCGTATCGATCTGGCTAGAAAAGCTGCATCAGGCACTCCAACAGGGAGTACGACTGGTGCAATTCAGAGAGCCTGCTTGGGAGAACAACCATCCCAATGACCCTGACTGTTTAGCAGCCTTACAACAAACAGTGGATTTGTGTCACCAATGGGGAGCCCTCTGCTTACTGAATAGTATCCACCCTTGGGATTGGGTTGGTTATGCTGACGGACTCCATTTACGCAGTCACGATGCGGCTCGCCTTGCACAAAATCAACACGCAGCCCCCATTAACAAGCGCCAGCTCCTTGCCGTCTCGGCTCACCACGCGCAAGATATAAAGCACGCACAACAACTAAATAGTGATTTTGTTGTGATTGGGCATGTATTAGATACGCCATCCCACCCAAATCAACCGGCACTAGGCTGGGAAAGGTTTTACGAGCTCGCACAACAAGCAGGGCGACCTGCCTTTGCAATTGGGGGACAATCCCCTACCACCTTTAAACAAGCGCAAACATTTGGTGCGCACGGTATTGCCGGTATCCGACAACTCATTACTCATTAAGACCATGGACCCTGTCACCATATCCGAACACAATGGCGTACGTTATTTACATTTAGGCACTGAGTGGGTACAAGGCGCTATGCGCCTAAGCCAACCAAATGAGCTAGAGCTACTGTATATTCAGCAAATGATGATGTGGCAGCTATTTATGGATCAACCCACACATATTATGCAATTAGGTCTGGGCGCTGCCTCGCTAACTAAATTTTGTTATCAGAACTATCCCGATAGCAAAATCACTGCCGTCGAAATCAACCTCGATGTGATTCGTGCCTGTAGGGCGTTATTTGCATTACCAGATGATGATCAGCGTTTACATGTCATTCATCGCTGTGCTCTCGCGCATCTACAATCTGCACCAATGCAAAGCGTAGAAGTGCTACAAGTGGATTTATATGGGGCCGAAGCGCATGCACCGGCCCTCGGCTCACAAGACTTTTATAATGAATGCGCACGCGTACTAACGGATGAAGGCTTATTAACTGTAAATATTTTAGGCAATGTTCATGTACATGCTCGCCATTTAAACTATTTACAACAGGCCTTTGGCGCCGTGGCTTGGCTTCCCGAATCCCATGATGGCAACATTGTTGCCATCGCCTTCAAAACCCCACCGGTGGTTGACTTTGAGGCTCTCTATGAACGCGCCACCCAAATCACCATGGCTTACGGGTTGCCAGCAGCAGACTGGGTGGAGGGATTAGAGCAGTGGATGCAAGGGGATTAGCCCCATTGACCTCCAAGCGCTGTCATCAGTTTTGTCGCGGCAATAAATAGCTCACTTTGTAAGCTGAGCATTGCACGCTCGGCGTTTAGTGCGTTGGTTTCGACCTGTACCACGGATAAATAATCAATCAGCCCCGCTTCGTATTGATTACGCGTTAACTGCAACGACAAGCGGGCAGCGTCTAAAGCGCGTTGTTGATTCGTTAGCTCTTTATGCAACCCATGCCATTGCACGAGGGCGTCTTCAACCTCGCGCACGGCTTCGAGTACCGTTTGTTTATAGGCCGCTGCCTGTGCATCGTAGGCCGCCATGGCCTCATGAACGCGTGCTGTACGCGCGCCCCCATCAAAAATGCTTAATGCCAATGCCGGCCCTAACGACCAAAAACGAGCTGGCACACTGA
>JAAYRP010000233.1 GCA_012518715.1 Alcaligenaceae bacterium
TATTTCATTGCGTTATATATGTAATAATATAGCGGTGTGCGCCAGTAGCGAGTTATACCGTCTCGCTATAGGTGCCCCTGTTGATCAGGGGTTTGGGCCGCAGTGTGCTTGCTGCATGCTGCGGCTTCATTTTATATATACATACATATAGATAGTAAATTTATGACGTTCCTAAGCATAAGGCTTTTGCCTATGTGAACTGGAGTCCGGCAGAGCAGTGGAATGTGATTGCTTCGATGGATGCCGAAAGCGGGCGTTACTACTCATACACGAAAAACAAGCAAGACCATTACACACAAACGGCTGGTTTTGTTACATTTGGTCTAAAGGGTGTATGGTCACCTCGTCATGACTTGTCTTTTGAAGCGGGTGTGCGTAATCTAGGTGACAAAAATTATGAGTACAAAGAAGGCTATCCTATGCTAGGCCGTGTTTGGTTTGGTGGGGTAACTTATCGTTTTTAAAGGGTTAATCATGAATCGCCGTGCTTTATTAAAAGCATTAGGCAGCACGATGTTATTAACAGGGGGCGTGTTGCCCCCTGTGGTATTTTCACAAACTGTGCCTAATGTCACTTCACCTCTTTTCCACGTATTTGGCACCCTGCCAGAGCCAGTGGAAATCAAACGTGTTTTTGCGGCAGGAGCCCCTGCTGGAGTGATGTTAAATAGCTTAACGCCGAAGCAATTATTGGGCTGGCCTTTTGCGCTACCAGAAAATGCTTTGCCTTGGCTCAGTGAGCATAGTCGACAACTACCGGTGGTCGGGCGTCTTGCGGGTCGAGGCAGCACGATTTCGACAGAGCAACTTTTGGCGTTAAAGCCAGATGTTATTGTCGATGTGGGCGATGTGAATGCGCATTATCTTTCCTTGGTGCAGCAGTTTTCCGAGCAAACCGGTATTCCTTATATTTTGGTCGAGGGCCGAATCGAGGACACACCAGAGCAGTTGCGGGTGTTAGGTACGGTACTTGGTCATCAGCGCCATGGACAACAGCTCGCGAACGCCGCGCAAGAGATTTTAGACGATATCGCAGCGAAAAAATCGGCGTATAAAGGCGATATGCCGTCAATGTATTTGGCGCGTTCTGCAGATGGTTTAGAAACAGGGGCAGGGCAGTCGATTCATAGCGAAGTCATACGTTTGGTGGGCGCAGAAAATGTAGCGGGCACAATGGAAGGAGAGCAGTTAGTTCGGGTGTCCATGGAGCAGGTTTTAGTGTGGAATCCCGATGTGATCCTGACACAAGATGTCGCGTTTTATCGCGATGTTTATCAAAATCCCTTGTGGCAGGATATTCCAGCGGTAAAAAATAAAAAAGTGGTGTTTGTGCCGACGGTTCCTTTTGGTTGGTTGGATGTTCCCCCAAGCATTAACCGTTTATTTGGAGCGCTGTGGTTATCGGGGTGGCTCTATGGTGTAGAGCAAAAGCGAATGGTTGAACAGTTACGTCATCTCTTTATTTTGTATTTTGCCTTTGATCCTGGGATAGAGGCATTGCAGGCGCTAATCACCAGCCCGGTAGACTTTGCGTAGGGGAAGCGGTTGTTTGAAACACGATGGCTTTGGCTCAATAGTGTTTTAGGCTTGGTGTTTGTGTTGGCCTTGTTAGCGAGCCTAACCTTAGGCAAATACCCGCTCCAACTCCATCAGGTACTACAAAGCCTTTATACCTTAGGGCAAACCAATACCCCCGCTGATCTCGTCGTGTGGAATTTACGTATGCCACGTTTGGTCGCGGGGATAGTTGTGGGGGCGGCCTTAGCCGGAGCTGGAGCCACGTATCAAGCCATGTTCCGCAACCCATTGGTCTCGCCGGATATTCTGGGGGTATCTGCTGGGGCTGGTTTGGGGGCTGTGTGTGCTATTTATCTGGCCTTACCCTTAGCAGGGGTTCAGCTTTTTGCTTTTGCGGGGGGCATGGTGGCTGTGGGGTTGGTGTCGGCTATTGCCCTAAGCAGTCGTCGTTATGATCCCGTATTGGTGCTTGTGCTAGCCGGTGTGGCCGTTGGCACACTACTTGGCGCGGGGATTTCACTGATTAAAATTTTAGCGGATCCCTATACCCAGCTGCCCACGATTACATTTTGGTTATTAGGCGGGCTGAATGCGGTAAGCTGGCGTGAGCTTGGCTGGGCGCTGCCATTTATGACGGTGGGTTTGTTGCCTTTATTTTTATTGCGCTGGCGCATTAATTTGCTCAGCTTAAGTGATACCGAAGCGCACTCGTTAGGGGTTAATACAGGGCGTTTGCGATTCTGCTTAATCGTTTGTGCAACCTTGATGACGGCAGCCTCAGTCTCATTTACTGGCATGATCGGTTGGGTTGGTTTGGTTATACCTCACATGGCACGGCTTTTAGTTGGCCCGGAGTTTTCGCGCTTGCTTCCGACTTCTTTGCTGATGGGGGCCAGCTTTTTGGTGATTACTGATAATGTGGCGCGCAATGGCGCACAAATGGAGCTGCCTTTAGGCGTGTTGACGGCATTAATTGGGGCGCCCTTTTTTTTGTATTTGCTTTTAAAAGGGCCGCGTCGTGGCTAGTACGGTCATTATGCAGGCTCAGCAGTTGGCCATTGGCTATGGTACAAAAACCATCGGCTCATCCATTGATTTTAGCTTGCGAGCTGGTCAAACGCTGTGTGTGCTCGGCCCAAATGGGAGTGGAAAATCCACCCTATTTAAAACCTTATTGGGATTACAACCTGCTTTGGCCGGACAGATTCATATACTCGGTCGCCCTTTAGCGCACTGGTCTAAGCGAGAGTTGGCGCAACACATTGCCTATGTTCCTCAACAAACACAAAGCATTTTTGCCTTTGCTGTATTGGATATCGTGATGATGGGGCGCAGTGCTTATATTGGTCTATTTGCGA
>JAAYRP010000234.1 GCA_012518715.1 Alcaligenaceae bacterium
AGGGATTCGTGTGAATGCGATTGCGCCTGGAGGAACTGAGGCGCCGCCACGCAAAATTCCCCGTAATAGCGAAGTACCTGATGCTCAAGAGCAAGAATGGTATCAGCAAATTGTGGATCAAACTGTGCAAAGTAGCTTAATGAAACGTTACGGCACCTTAGACGAACAGGCTTCGGCCATTTTGTTTTTAGCTTCAGATGAAGCGTCCTATATAACCGGAACGGTGTTGCCGGTAGGCGGAGGAGATCAAGGCTAATAGGACGTATTAACAATTACAAAGGAGGAGTGGGACATGAAAAAAATAGACAGTAATGAAGTCATCGATCAGGCCACATTTAACCGTTTTCATTGGTCTGTAGTGTGGGTGTGTGCCTTGTTGTTGATTTTTGATGGCTATGACTTATTTATTTATGGCGTGGTATTGCCAGTGCTTATGGATGAGTGGGGTTTGTCACCCGTACAGGCAGGAGCGTTAGGTAGTTATGCTTTATTTGGCATGATGCTTGGCGCTTTTGTTTTTGGGCCGTTGGCCGATAGGATAGGTCGTAAAAAAGGCGTCATTATTTGTTTTGTTTTGTTTAGTGTGGCGACCTTTTTAAATGGTTTTGCTACTTCAGTGCAAGAGTTTGGTGTGTACCGGTTTTTAGCTGGCTTAGGGTGCGGTGGATTGATGCCTAATACAGTGGCATTGATGAATGAGTATTCACCACGTCGTTCGCGAGGTACCTTAGTGGCGATTATGTTTAGTGGCTATTCTCTAGGAGGTGTATTGGCAGCAGGGATGGGGATCTATTTGTTACCTCGTTTTGGCTGGCAGTCCATGTTCTTTGCCGCAGCTGTACCCTTGTTGTTACTTCCTATTTTGATGTGGAAACTACCTGAGTCGGTTGGGTTTTTGTTACGTCAAAACAAGGATGAAAAAGCGCGTGAAATGTTACGTAAAGTGAATCCACACTTAGAGTTGGATGATCAGGTGGAATTGGTAAAGCCTTCCACTGAAAAGGTGGGTGCTGTACCCGTATTGGATTTGTTCAAAGAGGGCAGATTATTTGGAACCATGATGATTTGGTTGGCTTTTTTCTGCTGCTTGCTCATGGTGTATGCATTAGGCTCTTGGTTGCCTAAGTTAATGGCGAATGCCGGATATAGTTTAGGTTCGAGTTTATCCTTTTTATTAGCATTGAATTTTGGTGGTATGTTTGGAGCCATTTTAGGGGGCTGGATGGGTGACCGTTTCGGTTTGCCTCGAGTCATGGCATGGTTCTTTATCGTATCTGCTGTATCGATTAGCTTGTTAGGGTTCAAAAGTCCGATGTTGGCATTGTATTCGCTCATTATTGTGGCAGGCGCAACCACCATTGGGACTCAAATTTTGTTGTATGCCAATGCAGCACAATATTACCCCTTAGATATGCGTTCTTCGGGTTTAGGCTGGGCTTCCGGCATTGGTCGTACGGGTGCTATTGTTGGGCCGTTTTTAGGCGGGACCCTAATGGCAATGAGTCTACCCTTAAAAATGAATTTTTTCGTATTTGCAATTCCAGGATTGATTGCCGCTTTAGCTATCGTGTTGTTTATTTTTTCTGTACAACGTCGGGCTAAGGCACAGAAATTAACTGCAGTTGCAGTATAAGGAGCACAACACTGTGATTGATAAAACAGTAGCCAATGTGGCTGAAGCATTAAAAGAGGTACAGGACGGAGCCACCGTATTAATTGGTGGTTTCGGTACAGCAGGAATTCCTGAAGCCCTGATTGATGGGTTAATTGAGCAGGGCGCACGTGATTTAACCGTAGTTAATAACAATGCGGGCAATGGTGACCAGGGGCTAGCTGCGTTATTAAAAACGGGTCGTGTACGCAAAATTATCTGTAGTTTTCCTCGTCAAGCGGACTCTTATGTGTTTGATGAGCTTTACAGAAGCGGGAAAATCGAGCTGGAGCTCGTACCACAGGGTAATTTAGCAGAGCGTTTGCGTGCGGCGGGAGCCGGAATTGGTGGCTTTTTTTGTCCCACGGGCTATGGCACTGAACTAGCTAAAGGCAAGGAAACGCGTCAGATTAATGGCCGCTGGTATGTTTATGAAACGCCTATTCATGGTGATGTGGCGTTGATTAAAGCTGAGGCCGGCGATCGTTGGGGTAATTTAACGTACCGCAAAGCTGCCCGTAATTTCGGCCCAGTCATGGCCATGGCTGCCAAGCAGACTATTGCCACTGTGTATGAGTTAAAAGAGCTTGGTGAGTTAGATCCTGAAAATATCATTACCCCCGGCATTTATGTCAAAAAGGTCGTGCAAGTGCCACGTGTGGCTACTCAAGCGGGCGGATTTTAATTTATCAGGATTTAGTCAAAGGAGATGTCATGACACAGTCTTATCAGCCGCGTACAAGAGATGAGCTGGCCGCTCGTGTAGCACAAGATATTCATAATGGGGCCTATGTGAATTTAGGTATAGGAATGCCCACTACAGTAGCTAATCACTTACCGCAGGGTATAGAGGTGATCTTACATAGTGAAAATGGCATTTTGGGTATGGGGCCTGCACCAGAAAAGGGAGCCGAAGATTATGATCTAGTCAATGCGGGCAAGCAGCCTGTTACCTTATTGCCAGGTGGTGCGTATTTCCATCATGCAGACAGTTTTTCCATGATGCGTGGTGGCCATTTGGACATCTGTGTGCTGGGCGCTTTTCAAGTTTCTGCTAAGGGGGATTTAGCGAACTGGAGTACAGGTGAGCCTGGTGCTATTCCTGCTGTGGGCGGAGCTATGGATTTGGCAATTGGTGCCAAACAAACATGGGTCATGATGAGTTTATTGACGCGGGATGGCCAAAGTAAATTGGTTGCTGAGTGTAGTTACCCCTTAACGGGTATCCAATGTGTAAAGCGGGTCTATACGGATTTGGCTACTTTTGAGTGTACACCAGATGGTTTGAGCGTAATTGATACTGTACCAGGCTTGACGCATGAAGAACTTGAGCGTTTGGTGGGTTTGCCTTTAGGCCAAGTGGCTTAAGATCGGTTTACGTGAGAAGCAGAAATGAGTGAATCAGTTTTTATTTGTGATGCGATTCGCACGCCATTTGGTCGTTATGGTGGCGCCTTATCGACCATGCGTCCTGATGATTTGGCTGCAGTGGTTATTAAAGCCTTAGTTGAGCGCAACCCTAATTGGGATCCCAGTGTCATTGATGATGTGATTTTGGGGTGTGCCAATCAAGCAGGTGAAGACAACCGTAACGTGGCACGTATGGCCAGTTTATTGGCGGGTTTGCCTACTACTGTGCCCGGTAGCACAATTAATCGTTTATGTGGCTCGGGTTTAGATGCGATTGGGACGGCAGCACGTGCCATTAAATCAGGTGAGACTCAATTGATGTTGGCGGGTGGTGTAGAAAGCATGAGTCGTGCTCCTTTTGTCGTGCCCAAAGCCACGCAAGCATTTAGCCGTCAAAATAGTATTGAGGATACTACGATTGGTTGGCGCTTTATTAATCCCGCTATGAAAGCGCTGTACGGTGTGGATTCTATGCCAGAAACGGCGGAAAACTTAGTACAACAGTTTGCCATTACGCGTGAAGATCAAGATGCTTTTGCTTATGCAAGCCAAAAAAAGTATGCCGAGGCTTTTGAAAAAGGTTTTTTTAAGGCTGAAATCATACCTGTATCTGTCCCTCAGCGCCGTGGCGATCCTATTGTCGTGGATACGGATGAACATCCTCGCTTAAGCAGTTTAGAAACACTAGCTAAGCTGCGCCCAGTGGTACGCGCCGATGGTACCGTGACAGCGGGCAACGCCAGTGGTGTGAATGATGGTGCAGGGGTTGTGCTACTGGCAAATCAACACAGAGTGGATCAGTTTGGTTTGACTCCCAAAGCACGTGTGGTAGCCATGGCTACCTCGGGTGTAGAGCCACGCATTATGGGCATTGGTCCTGTAACTGCTACTCAAAAGGTGTTGGCTTTAGCAGGCTTGGACTTAGCTGAGATGGATGTGATCGAGCTCAATGAGGCCTTTGCGGCACAGGCACTCGCTGTTTTACGAGAGCTAGGTATTCGTGATGATGATCCACGCGTGAATCCGAGTGGTGGGGCTATTGCTTTGGGGCATCCTTTAGGGGCTAGTGGTGCACGGTTGGTTGCTACGGCAGTGAATCAACTACATCAAACAGGTGGACGCTATGCGCTATGTACGATGTGCATAGGGGTAGGTCAAGGTATAGCGCTCATTATTGAGCGCGTTTAGGAGAGGGATATGAGTGCAACAGTGCAACAGCTTGAGACTGCTCGAGGGGTTTTTAGAGTTGCGATAGCCGGGGCCGCACAAGCTCCTGCTTTGATTTTGAGCAATTCGTTAGGAACCACATTAGAAATGTGGGATCCCCAAGTAGAGGCGCTAGCGCGTCACTTTCGTGTGATTCGTTACGATACACGTGGTCATGGGGGCAGTCCTGTGACAGAGGGGCCTTATCAATTTGAAGAGCTAGGTCTAGATGTGGTGGCTATCTTAGACGCCTTACACATTGATCAAGCCTCATTTTGTGGTGTCTCTATGGGAGGGCATACCGGTCTATGGTTGGGAATATATGCACCGAATCGTTTTAATGCGATTGCAGTTTGCAACAGTGCAGCCAAGATCGGTACAGCAGAAGCCTGGCAGCAACGCGCTCATCAAGTGCGTCAGAGTGGTGTAGAGGCGATGCAGCAGCTCGCTCACAGTGCTCCTGAGCGTTGGTTTACTGCCAGTTTCATTAAGCAATCCCCCCAAGTGGTGCAGCAAGCACAGGCACAGTTGGCTCATATCAGTCCCGAAGGGTATGCCTCGTGTTGCGAGGCCTTAGCTCAGTCCGATCTACGGGCAGAGTTGCATCGAATTACGCTACCGACTCTATTAGTAGCAGGCACGGAAGATCCTGTAACCACCGTAGAGGATGCGAAAAATATGCAAGCCGCTATTGTGCGCTCAAAGATTGTGGAGCTAGAAGCGTCACACCTCTCGAATTTAGAGGTACCTGAAGCTTTTACTCAAGCGTTGCTCTCTTTTATGACAAGCCAGTTGTCTGACGAGGCTCAGCTAATTAGTTAATTTTTTAAGGAAAAGGTTCATGTTATTTCTGGTCCATATGATTGTTGATATCCCTAAAGATTTGCCACACGATGAAGTGCAAACAATTTTGGCTAAAGAAAAAGCCTACTCACAGGATTTGCAGCGTTCGGGTAAATGGCCTCATTTATGGCGCGTAGTGGGCGAGTACGCCAATTACAGTATTTTTGATGTGGAAAGTAACGATGAATTGCACACGTTGTTAAGTCAGTTGCCGTTGTACCCTTACATGACCATTAAGGTGACGCCTTTAGCCACGCATCCCTCAGCTATTTAAGGGTAGTGCGAGGGTAAAAAGGCATGCACGAGGTAATTAAAATAAAAGAGGCATAGCATGCGAGACTGGTCTGCGACCGCTTGGATGACAGGGTTTTTGGCTGTATTAATTTCATATAGCGGTCCTTTATTAATCTTTATCCAAGCAGCGCAGGCGGGAGGCATGTCGGCTGAGATGCTGAGCTCGTGGATATGGGGGATCTCCATAGGGGCTGGGGTCAGCGGCATTATCCTAAGCCTTTGGTTAAAAATACCTGTGATCACTGCTTGGTCAGCGCCGGGTACGGCGCTGCTCTTGCACGTTTTTCCTGCCTTAAGCATGGCAGAGGTGGTGGGGGCGTATCTGGGAGCGGCCTTGATCACCGTCATCATTGGGTTAGGTGGCTATTTTGAAAAAATAGTGCAATACATTCCGCGCAGTATGGCGGCAGCCATGATGGCAGGCATTTTGTTCCAATTTGGCATTCAAGCCTTTGCTGCAAGCACAGAGTTACCGATGGTAGTGCTTTTAATGCTAGCAGCCTATGTATTATGTAGGCGTTTTATTCCTACTTTTACCGTAATTTTGGTTGCTGTGGTGGGTTTTGTTAGCGTGTATTGGTTGGGGTTGACGCAATTACAGCAAGTTTCAGTGACGTTAGCCACTCCTATTTTTACCTGGCCTGAGTTCAATTTAGCCGCCTTTTTTAGCTTAACGGTGCCGTTAGTGGTAGTGAGCTTATCGGGTCAATACTTGCCCGGCTTATTTGTATTGCGTCTAGAGGGTTACCAAGTCCCTTCTCGAGCTATTGTCAGTGGTACAGGTTTAGTTTCTTTGTTTGTTGCCTTTTTTGGTGGCATATCTATTGTATTGGCCTCTATTACTGCTGCTATTTGCACCAGTAAAGACTCTCACCCCGATCCTAAAAAACGTTATGTAGCAGGTGTTGCTAATGGTGTGTTTTATCTTTTAGGCGGAGTGTTTGCAGGCACTATTGTATTGTTGTTTAGTGCCATTCCACCTGCATTGGTAGCTGCCTTAGCAGGTTTAGCTTTGATTGGCGCCATTGTATCTAATATTCAATCTTTGGCAGCCGAGCCCGCCCATGTAGAGCCCGCAGTGATTACCTTTTTAATAACTGCTTCGAATATGACCATTGCTGGAATGGGTTCAGCTTTTTGGGGCATTGTGTTGGGTATGGGAGCGTATTGGGTGTTGGGCTATAAGCGCAGCCTTTCCACAAGTAAAAGTTAAAAGTATTGATTCAGTAACAGTCGTCCGGGAGAGTAGACAAATGGCAGTAACAGAGTTGTTAGCGCATAAAGAGCAAGTCCTAGCTATTTTGCCAGAGTTTGGGTTAAGTGTGCAGCGTTTAGAAGTGTTGGCAAATCTGGATGCGCCTCCTGTGGTGACGGTTTTGGGCAAATATAATCATGGTAAAAGCTATTTGCTTAATGTGCTCACGCAGAGTACTCAGTTTTCGGTAGCTGATAAACGTGAAACACTTGCGTTACAACGTGCCGAGCAAGAGGGAGTGGTCTGGTTGGATGCACCGGGCTTGGATGCGGATGTGTATCAGGTCGATGATCAGCATGCTCAGCAGGCTTTATGGATAGAGTCAGATGTACGGCTAGTAGTTCATGCCATAAAAGAGGGCGAGCTTGACGCGAGCGAGTTGGAGCTTATTGCTTTGCTTGAACAAGATCAAACACAAACGCAACGCCAGTTTTTAATGGTGTTGACGCAATCAGATCAAGTCGCAGATGAAATTACACTAGAGCAAATTGAATCTCAAATACAACAGCAAATACCTCAGCAGGCGTTGCATGTTGTTTCGGCGGCACGTTACCGCAAAGGTTTGGATTACCACATCCCTCTTTTTGTAGAAAAAAGTGGTATTCCTGAATTGCAGCAACAAATAAATGTGGCGCTACAACAGGTGCCAGCGGCTCGTCGGTATGAGTACCAACAGCGTCTCGCGCAGTTACAAGATGAACTAGAGCGCCAGAAAAATCAATGCCTGATTACACAGGCAGAGCTCACCCAGCGTTTACAGCATGAGGAGCAAAGTTTTAGTGCGGATCTGTCGGCGGTGCTTGAGCAGGTGGCGGTGGACTTAGCCGATGTGATGCACGAGCCCGAAGTCGATCACGCTTTAGATACGGATACTATTCAAGATGTATTTAAAATTACAGCAGGTAAGCTAGAACGCTCGCGTCTACAAATTGCCTACTCGCGCGCTTGTATAGCGATACGTAGTGTGTTGACCCAGTACGGGGTGGCGAGTTTACCTAAAGACCAACAAGTAGGAGCAGCTAGTCTCAGTACTGTGATGGTTGCCGTTATGGGCGTATCGGTTAAGTACCGGGCTGATCTACGACGTTTATTTGGTGATCCAGCAGGTAGAGAGCGCTTGCACAAAGATTTTAAAGCGTATTTTGAGCGTTCTGAGGCGCGCTTGGCTCTGCAAGCGCAGTTAGAGCAGCAACAAACACAAATTGATCAACGTTTGGCGGCACTCGAAGTACTGCAGTTGTGGGGAGAGCTAGTCTATGAAGTTCAATAATGAAGAAGTTCGATTTATCGAGTCGATGGCAACACTGGCTGGGGTAGAGTCGCAACACACTAAGCTTCAAGACACGTTGGCACAATGGTTGCAGCATTGTGAGCAATACATGCTGAATCTCAAAGCAGAGAGTTTGGGCTTAACACAACGACATAGCTTGGTTCACTCTTTACAGCAATTACCTCAACTAGCCAAACAAAACTTAGTAGCGTGGCAGCAGGCCAAGCATAAGCTAGCTCCGGTACTAGAGTTGGCAGATTTTTTTGCTGATAAGGTCATGCTCTTAGTATTTGGTAAATTTAATGCAGGTAAAAGCTCTTTTTGTAACTGGGTGGCTGAGCGCTTTAGTTTTTATCAGCAGTCTGTACAGCATTTTGTAGTAGAGCAAGGGCAAGTGCGTTTTCATAACCAGTCTTTTCAGGAAGGGAGTACGGAAACGACAGCGCATATTCAGGGTGTAGTTTTAGCGGACCGCTTAGTCTTGTTAGATACGCCAGGCTTGCATTCTATGACCACTGAAAACGCTGAGTTAACTCAGCTTTTTATTGAAAGTGCAGATGGGGTGTTGTGGTTAAGTAGCTCTACTTCACCTGGGCAAACACAGGAGTTGGCTGAGTTAGCCCAGGAGTTGCGTCGTGGCAAAGCATTGCTACCGATTATTACACGCAGTGATTACCTAGACGAAGTAGTGGTAGGCATGGAAATCAAAAAGCAGCTGTGCAATAAAAGTGAACAAAATAGAGCCGAACAAGAGGCGGATGTATGGCTGCGTGCGCAAGATAAACTGCAGCAGATGCAGCTGGATGCACGGTTAGTACAATCCCCCTTATCCATTTCTGTGTATTGTGCGCGCGAGCACGGCATGACGTCTCAGGCTTTAGAGCAGGCTGGGTTTTTTCGTTTGTATGCGGCGCTGTTGAGTTTATTAGAACCGGTGTTGGCTTATAAAACTCATAAAGGATTGGCCGTTGAGCAGCATTATATTGAGGAACAGGTAATGCCGGCGTTGGTTGCAGTACAACAGCGTCTCAGAACATTGCGTCAACAGCTAGAGCAAGGACAGCAGCAGGCTGCCACCCAAATGCAAGGTATGAAAGATCAGTTGTGGCGTCAGTGTATGGCTACCGTGCCAGCCGTATTGGATCGTTATACCGATCAGGAGCGAGGGGCTGTGTTATTGGCTCAGGCCTTACACCAGATGCTAAATGATCAAGTGCGAAGTCATGCAGAAGCAGAGCTAGATATGTACCAGTTAGACGTAGAGAGCTTACTGCAACAGGCTCAGGTTTTGGGTCAAGTGACACATCTCTCATTAACGGCAGAACATTATGAGAAAAACTATTTGTTCCTAGAAAAATGTTTATTGGAGCAGTTAGAGCTGCACGCTTTAAACGTAGCAGAACAAATCCAACAGGCTATACAGCCTAGTATGGAGGCTTTACAGCAGCAGGAGGAGTTATTAGAGCAGTTATTAGGGCAGTATGCACAGATTGTTCAGCAGCCAGCTCTCTCTTAATTAACCGAAAAAAGCGTTCCGCAATGGCATTGTCATGGCAAATAGATCCAATACAATGGCCAGATACAGCCAACTCTCATGGGTACGTATGTAGATATATCGGTTACTCGGGCAATGTTAGGTGCAGCCACATCGAACTGGCGATCTAAGACATTAGTGACGACGCTATTTGATACCCCCCGTATGAGCCCGGCTGACGTCGGTACCCGACCTGAGCGCGTCAACCTTGATTGCGCATTAAGCGTGTTGCATGATGCTGACATGCGATTCCAAGCTGCGTCACGGGTTATAGGATTAAAGGTACCGGAGGCATCGGTGACTACAAACACCTCGTAACCTGTCTGGTGTAAGGCGATGCTAGTTGAAGCCGAGTCCGCACAAGAGGCCATTGACTGCCTACAGAAATTGTAGGCGGACAATAATGTCTAATACATATAAAAAGTTGGATTCTGGAGAAAAACGATCATGAGTATCGCAATGGAGCACGACATCGAACGCTGGACGGCGAAGCGATGCTGGGTCATTACAATCATTTACAGTGCCGATATATGCTATCTGCGTACCTGCATAATGATCAAGAAACAGAGGTAGCGTGTGCAGAGCAGGCTTATTTAGACGTTGGGAAAATCTTGTCAGACCATTTTACATACCATGCTGCAGATTGCACCTGAATAATATAAGCAAGGGCTATCAGTAGTGCTGCTTCAGCGCCAGCATCGCCAAAAGCTGTCATGGCTAGAGCCAGTGCTATAGATAAATTACGCATCACGGTGCCATACACTAATGCGATACCATCACCACGATGTAAATAACGGCGGGCAATCACGGTGCTAATGACATAGTTTAATGTGTAAAGAATAAGCACTGGAATGAGGATAGCGATAATAAGTGTAGGAGAACGTATTAAATCGTTAGCTTTAATGGCCATAGCTACAAAGACAATACCTAAGACCCCTAAAGTAGAAAAGCGTGGAAATTTAGGGCCTAGGTGTTGCTGGAAATGAGCTTGTCCATAACGTTTGATAAGTAGATAGCGCGTAAGCTGGCCGGCTAGTAAGGGTAGAGCAATAAAAAGAAGAATCTGCTTGAAAACGGCTCCGAGCTCCATCGGTATATGGGCTCCGAGTAAATACTGCACATACAAAGGGGTAAGAACTGAGCCAGTAAAAAGGCCAATAATGGTAATTTGAATCGCTGCAGGAACATTGCCCTTAGCAAAACCAGTCCAAGAGATGGTCATGCCACTGGTGGGTAATAGCGCTGCTAATAATAAGCCTAACGCTAGTGTGGGTTGGTCAGTAAAAAAGAGCCTACCCAAGCCATAGGCGAGCGCTGGAATAATGATAAAGTTAATGCCTAAGGCCCAGCCTTGTACGTTAATCGTGTCGGTTTGTAAAAGCTGTTTAAGACGTATCCCTACCATCATGGGGTACACCATAAGTAGGGTCAATGGAGCAATCCATAGTTTAAGTACGTGGCTTTCGCTCAGTAGTCCCGTTATCAGCCCTAGCAGCATAACTAAAGGGATACTGAATCTCAGGTTTTGATTGAGCCATCCCACAAGTGTCATCATGTCTCTATCCTTAACATTATATAAATTTATATATTGTATAGTATATACAAAGAATGCGTTGATGCGGACATGTTTAAATGACAATAGGGGTGATTTTAGTTCATATGGAAACTTAGATATTTCGGTAGCCACAGCGCAATACCGCGAAAAACTATGGGTCTATGAAAGTGTAGTCGGTTTTGTGAATGCTACGGTGAGGCTAATCGTTAAACTTATGACTATGGCTGCTTGCTGGAGCATGGCTATCTTAATTGCACCTTTAGGTCTTATTTATTTATATTTTTATCATAGCCGTAGCGAATAAATATCTTTCGAATAATAACTATTCTTTTTCTTACTGCTTAACATGGTCATCAGTATCTAATGCCAACTAGCGAGGCTTTTCCCACAATTTTGCGCGAATTTTGACGTGCTGGTTTTATGCGAAATTGATTGGCTGTATGATTGATAGTACATAGAGCTCCTGTACATATATGCTATCAGTCTGGTGTGAGTTTGATAGACAAGATTATAAAATACAGGAGCATCCTTAGCGGAGTTTTAAAATTAGAGAGGAGGGTTGTTTTTAGCTATTTTTCATTTTTTGAACTAGCTCATTCCTCCATCTCCAGTTCCATTTACTTTATCTGTTTACAGCCAAAGCGCTGATTCAATTATAGGAGCTGTAGGATGACTCGTATAAATTTACAAGTGCCATTTTCTCAGAAGGATGAGGCTAAAGCATTAGGGGCTCGCTGGGATCCTGTTCAAAAAACTTGGTATATATCTACTGAAATGAATCCAGATCCATTTATGTGCTGGTTGCCGCAATCGCAGCCAATATCTAATTTAGACTATCCAGAGTATTCAGTTAGAGCACCACATTACTTTATTATTAAGTCGCAGACAGGGTGTTGGCGTTGTAAAGAAATAACTTCAGTTTTTTCTTTTTTACTCCCGCCTGAATATGAATATTATGAGAGTGATGCTGAGGATATTGGTTATTGGATTTCCCCAGGTGGTTTTAGTATTACTTCAATGGTCGATGGCTTAGCAGTTTCAGTAATAAGTCATATGCAAAAAATGACGAAAAAATATCGTATTGCTTACAGTAAAAAAGCCGGTGTTCGCTATTATATGAATCATTGTGAGCATTGTAATGCAACACAAGGAGATTTCTATTTGCATAATGAACCTGGGGGCGCTTTTTTTCCAACTGATCAGTGGGATGCCCAGCGTATAAGTATTTATCCAGTAGATTCTCCATTTATGGGTAATTGTGATTTGGGTTTTCACTCGGAAGATTATTTTTATGAGTCAATGAGGATAATTGAATTTTTCTAATTTAGGCTTAAATTTATCTTCAGGCCGGTATTCAGCTGGGGCGGTGGCAGGATAAGACTCTATGGCTTTATTACAGTAGTCAGAGTCATACTCGTTATGACCAGCTAAAAAAGTAATGATGCGAGGTTGTTTACAAAAAATACGTTTTGTTGAGAAATTTTCATAATGGTGGGGGGTTATAAGCATGTAATTAGTTTATATAAAGAAATAAAATGAAAATAACTCATGTTGTTTTGAAAAAGTATCACCATCTTTAACCTCTAAACCGCCTATGATCGAGGTCTTCGATGTTTTTTTAGAGGTTTTACATGTCTTTGTTTCGGTCTTTGCCCCCTTTTCGTGCGGATGTTGTTGGTAGTTATTTGCGCCCGGCAGCGCTTAAAAAAGCGCGTCATGATTTTGAGAAAGGGATGATGTCGGCGCAGGCATTACGGGCAGAGGAAGACAAAGCCATCCGTTATTCCGTAGAGCGTCAATGTGCTTGTGGTTTGCAAGTGGTGACAGACGGAGAGTTTAGACGTACATGGTGGCACTTTGATTTTTTTGATGGCCTAGAGGGTGTAGAGCGTTATGACACACAAGAAGGCATTCAATTCTCTGGGGTGCAGACAAAATCGCATAATGTACGGGTTACCGGCAAGGTACGGTTTGGGGATCACCCCATGTTGCAAGATTTTGCGTTTTTGCAGTCTTTACAGACGGGCGCGACGCCAAAGATGACGATTCCAAGCCCCAGTGTGTTGCACTTTCGTGGTGGGCGAGATGTGGTCAGCCCTGAGATTTATCCAAACTTGGACGAATTCTTTGATGACTTGGTGCAGACCTATAGAGATGCGTTGGCAGCTTTTTATGCAGCGGGCTGTCGTTATCTGCAATTAGATGACACGGTATGGGGTTATTTATGTTCTGAAGAGCAAAAGCAGCTCGTGCGAGAGCGGGGGGATGATCCCGACGTGCTCGCTAAAACGTATGCCGATGTACTAAATCGAGTCCTAGAGGGCAAGCCAGATGATTTAGTGGTGGGGCTGCATGTG
Source organism: Alcaligenaceae bacterium (assembly GCA_012518715.1). Taxonomy (GTDB): domain Bacteria; phylum Pseudomonadota; class Gammaproteobacteria; order Burkholderiales; family Burkholderiaceae_B; genus Paenalcaligenes; species Paenalcaligenes hermetiae. The sequence continues at coordinate 13,376 of JAAYRP010000234.1, forward strand.
TGTCGGGGTAATTTCCGTTCGACGTGGATCTCTTCGGGGGGGTATGAGCCTGTTGCTGAGTTGCTGTTTGGTTCAGTGAATGTGGACGCTTTTTTCTTAGAATATGATAACGATCGTTCGGGGGATTTTCGGCCCTTGCGCTTTATTAAGCCAGGTCATCAGCAAGTGGTTTTAGGTTTGGTGACGACGAAGACGGGCGAACTAGAAGACAAAGCGCTCATTAAAGCTCGTATCCAGGAGGCTGCACAATATGTGCCGTTGGAGCAGTTATGTTTAAGCCCACAGTGTGGATTTTCTTCTACCGAAGAGGGTAATAACATCAGTGAAGCCGAACAAGAAGCAAAACTGCGTTTTGTGGTGGAGATTGCACGCGAGGTGTGGGGTGAGCCACAGCAGGCGCTATGAGCAAGACGGCTTTTGCTTCTGACCTTAGCCTGCGTCAACGCCTAGATACCGCATCGATGGGGCGTTTGCAGTGGCGAGCCATCGCCTTATGCTTTTTAATCAATGCGATAGACGGTATTGATGTGTTGGTGATGGCTTTTACTGCCTCAGCGGTGGCCAGCGATTGGGACTTGAACCCCGTGGTTTTGGGGTGGTTATTATCCGCTGGCATTATTGGTATGACCTTGGGTTCTGTGTTTTTGACGCCGCTTTCGGATCGTTGGGGGCGGCGCCCCATGGTGCTAGGGAGTCTGGCGGCAGCCGGCGCCTTTATGGTGGCCACGGAGTGGGTACAAGATCCATGGACGCTAGGCATGCTTCGCTTGCTGACCGGTGTAGGCATTGGTTGTAGCATTGTGAATGCCAATGTGTTAACGAGTGAGTATGCAAATGCGCGTTGGCGTGCCCTAGCAATTGGTTTGCAGTCGGTGGGTTTTGCGCTGGGAGCGACCCTAGGTGGGATGCTAGCGGCCTATTTGCTTAAGCGAGGGGCGTGGCAACATGTGTTCGTTTGGGGTGGGTTTCTGACGTGGGGTGCGGCCGTATTAGTGGCATTGGGTTTGCCTGAATCGTTGGATCAATTGCTCCAAGGTCGGAAAAAAGGGGATGTGCACCGTGCGCAGCAATTATTGCAGCGCATGGGGCATGGTCATTTTTCTGTGGAACTACAGACCACTGTAAGGCCTAAGCCCAGTGCGTTGCAGGCATTGCAGCTATTATGGGCGCCGGGAGCCGTGCGCACATGGTTGTTAGGCGGGAGCTTTTTTGCTTTGATGTTCAGCTTTTATTTTGTAACAAGCTGGACCCCAAAACTATTGGAACAAGCTGGGCTATCTGCTGAAAAAGGGGTGGCCGGAGGTGTGCTTTTGCATGTGGGCGGTATGCTTGGCGCATTAGCTTTAGGGGTTTTAGCGAGTCGGTGGCAATTACAACGCGTAGCGCAGTCATTAATGGTATTGGGTGCGGTGGCGCTTTGTGTGGTCATACCTGCTACCGGATGGTCTTTGCCCATTGCTATTTTGCTAGGGGTGGCGATTGGTTTTTTAATCAATGGCTCGATTGCGGGCTTATATGCCACCGCTCCTCAAAGCTTTGAAGCGGCCACACGTAGCTCTGGGGTTGGAATAGTCTTGGCCTTTGCTCGTTTAGGGGGAATGGCATCGCCCGTTGTCGCTGGGCATTTGCTGCAAGCGAACTGGTCCGTGGCGAGCCTATATTGGTTATACGCGGGTACTCTGTTGGTAGCAGCTCTATTTTTGCAAGGTTTTTTAGCGCAGCAACGAGAAGCACGTGGCCCATTACGTGAGGATGGGCTCGTCTTGCTTAAAGAATAGACGACTGGATATTGGTTTAAGCCATGCTTGGTTACCTACGTGTAGCCTAATGCATAAAAGCGGTGTATGTACAGTTCGGCATGCACCGTTTTTTTGTTGTATGGGGTGCGCAGTATCAGTTGTACATTAAGATTTGTTGAGAGCTGGAAAGTATCGTCACAGGTCCAAAGTTGCTTTTATTGTTTTTTAGACTTACATATCGTAATGAGAATTGTTATCATTAGCGTTTTCGTTAGCGTTGTTTGGTAATTCAATGAGATTTACGACATTTGTTCTTGGCTCCTTGGTGTGGGGCAGTCAGGTGGTTGGAGCAGCAGAAAAAAGCACAGAGCCCGCTACGGTGTTTCACTTTTCTCAAATTAGGGTTCAGGGTAGTCCATTATTTGGCACGCTGTACCGAGCAGAGGAGATACAAGCAAAACCCAGTAGTAATCAGGATATTTCATCATTATTAGAAGATAATCCGGTGGTGCGCTTTGGTGAGCAAGCAGGCTCCTCTTTGAACCGAGGCTCGTTAGCGGTGGAGGAGATTTCTATTCATGGTGCTAGTCCTTTTCAAAACGTATTCAGTATTGATGGGGTGGGGGCAACGAACAATGTGGATCCGGCAGAAAAAAATGGCAATCTTAAGCCCAGTACGATTCCCAGTCATAGCCAAGCGTATTTTATTGATACGACGTTATTAGAAAGCGTGGCGGTGTATGACCGAAATATTCCCATTGAATATGGGGGGATGTTATTGGACAACGGCACTGCAGTTTGGTTGACAGCGTACGCATCGTAAGTATGTAGGCTGTCAAGTTGAGGGTAGAAGTGTTAAATGTGCTCAACAGCATGTCGCTCATCGTAGCGGCGCCTGATGTGCCGACGCTCTACCTTTCCCTATAGAAACATCCAAGCATATTAAAAAGCTGGATTTGAGCGAAGAGGAAATACTTGCTCTAGAGGCTTTTTTACAGGTGTTGTAATACGGAAAGGGGTAAAACAGATCGAATGGGTAGAAATGAATACTGAATCTACGTTAAGCTTACAGATCACTTTTAAAAGGAGCATTCCATGCAACAAGCCTCTGCAAGTCATATTTTGGTTAACACCGAAGCCCAAGCTCTAGAGTTAAAAACAGCGATTGAAAATGGTGCTGATTTTGCTCAGCTTGCCCGTGAAAACTCAAGCTGTCCTTCTTCGCAACAAGGTGGTGCATTAGGTACATTTGGTCGTGGTCAAATGGTGCCCGAGTTTGATCAGGTGGTATTTAGCGCCCCAGTAGGCGAGGTCCAAGGCCCTGTGAAAACGCAGTTTGGTTATCACTTGGTTTTAGTGACCGGTCGGAATGACTAAGCCAAGATCATGGTTTATAAAAAGCCGCTCTTTGTATAAATGAGCGGCTTTTTTCATTACGCAGTGCTATGTTTTTGCATAATGGATGTTGGTTATCCTAGGAATTAACATAGTTTCAAGTTATAAGGAATCACTACGTGATAAGGCGCATGGATATATGTTTAGTTTTACTTTTTTAGGAACTGGCGATTCAGCACAGGTGCCTGTGTATAACTGTTCATGCGCGGCATGCACACGCGCGCGTGCGCAGGTTTCTTTCCGACGCCGCCCCAGCAGTGCTATGTTAACGATCGATGACAAAAAATGGCTGATTGATAGTGGCCGAACGGATTTGAGGGGGTTGTTTCCACCGCCTAGTTTAGCGGGAATATTACAAACCCATTATCATGCGGATCATGCTCAGGGTTTATTGACCCTGCGCTGGGGGCTGGGTATAACCATATACCCGTCTGGGGCCCAGAGGATCCAGTGGGTTTTGCGGATTTATATAAGCACCCTGGTATTTTGGACTTTTCGGCAACGTGGCAGCCTTTTGAAACCCGTCAGATTGCGTCGCTACGCATCACGGCAGTGCCGTTGAACCATTCACGCCCTTGTTTTGGCTATGTGATTCAAAGCCCGGATAAAACCTTGGCTTATTTAACCGATACAGTGGGTTTGCCCACAGCTACCCAACAATTTTTATCTCAACTGGTGTTGGATGATTGTATTGTGGATTGCTCTTTTGCGCCTCGGGCTCAGCCACATCGCAATCACAATGACCTAAAAAGAGCAGCCGGAGCTGCTCGGGAACCCAAGGGGGTTAAGCATAAAAGTCTCTGGGGGCGTCTTGTACTGGAGTAACGACCCCCGTGCGTACCACAAAGTCACCAAAACACTCCTGATCTTGGCGCTCGTGCGCCCATCGTTCAATGAGTGGCGCTAAAATGGTCAAAATTTCAGCGGTAGTGATATTTTCTTTATATAGACGAGGAATGCGTGTGCCAATGCGGTTGCCGCCTAAATGCAAGTTATAGCGTCCGATTGCTTTACCGACTAAGCCGACTTCCGCTAACATGGCGCGTCCACATCCATTAGGACAGCCTGTAATGCGTAACACAATGGATTCCTCGGCTAAACCATGCTTGGCTAATAGGGCATCGATGTCATCAATAAAAGCAGGAAGTAAGCGTTCCGCTTCGGCCATGGCCAACGGGCAGGTCGGAAAAGACACACAGGCCATTGATTGTTGGCGTTGCGGGCTGATGCGATCATCCATTAAGCCATGAGCGCGAGCAATGGCTTCGATGGTGGCTTTATGCTCTGGGGCAACATTGGCCACAATCAGATTTTGATTGGCTGTGAGTCTAAAATCACCTTGGTGAATGGAAGCAATGGCGGCCACGCCGGTTTTAAGAGGACGATCAGGGTAATCGAGCAGTCGTCCATTTTCAATAAACAACGTCAGGTGCCACAGCCCATCGCTGCCTTGTAGCCAGCCGATTTTGTCACCACGCTCGGTAAATTGATAGGGGCGGATCGGTGCAAAAGCGATCCCCATGCGGCGCTCTACTTCGGCTTTGAAGGTGTCTAAGCCAACGCGCTCTAGGGTATAGCGTGTTTTTGCTGCTTTACGGTCGTGACGGTTACCCCAGTCTCTTTGGGTGGTGACAACGGCGGCCGCTGCTTCAAGCGTATGGGATAGTGGGATAAAGCCGAGTTCTTTTGCCGTATTTGGATAGGTAGCGGTATTGCCATGTTCCATGGACAAGCCGCCTCCTACTAAGACGTTGAAGCCAACCAGCTGGCCATTTTCAGCGATAGCTACAAAAGCTAAGTCATTGGCATGTAAATCCACATCGTTTTGTGGGGGGATAACTACGCAGGTTTTGAATTTACGGGGTAAATAAGTATCCCCTAAAATCGGCTCGACCTCGTCTTCTGTGCTATGAAGTTTCTCGCCATCAAGCCAAATTTCTGCATAGGCTCGGGTTTTAGGAAGCAAGTGTTCAGAGATTTTTTTTGCCCACTCATACGCTTGCTGATGCAGCTCGGATTCGACAGGGTTAGAAGTGCAGAGTACGTTGCGGTTCACATCGCCAGCTGTTGCGATAGAATCCAGCCCTAAATGGTGGAGCCATTGATGCATGGGCTTAATATCATCTTTAAGCACACCATGAAATTGAAAGGTTTGACGGTTCGTGAGACGAATACTGCCATAAAGCGTATGCTCACTTGCAAAACGATCAATGCCTAACCATTGCTTTGGGGTGATGATACCGCCAGGTAAGCGACAGCGGAGCATCACGTTTTTCAGCGGTTCAAGTTTTTGCTCTAGTCGCTCGACACGTAGGTCGCGGTCATCTTGCTCATACATGCCGTGAAAGCGAATGAGCTGAAAATTATCGCCAGTAAAGCCGCCTGTTAATTCATTGTTTAAATCCTCGACAATGGTGCCACGTAAATGGCGACTTTGTTTTTTAAGGCGTTCGTTATCGGATAACGGTAGCGTGGACTCAGAAGAAGAAAAAGATTGACTCATAATGGACTCTTAGTAAACATCACGTTGATAACGACCGTTGTCGCGTAGCTCATCGAGATACTGCTCTGACTGTTCGCTATTGAGCTGGCCTTCGTGTGCGATGACATGCAATAACGCTTGCTCGACCTCTTTGGCCATTTGGTTGGCATCGCCACAGACATATACATGGGCTCCTTGACTGAGCCACTGCCAGAGTTCTGCGCTTTCTGCACGGATTTTGTCTTGTACGTAGACTTTTTGTTGAGGGTTTTGGCGCGACCAAGCCAGACTGGCTTTATGCAGAAAACCTAGTTGGTGCCAACGTTGCCATTCGCTTTGATACAGAAAGTCATCTGTGAATTTTTGATTACCAAAAATGAGCCATGCTCGGCCTTGTGCTTGATCTTGTTCGCGCTGTTGCATAAAGGCGCGATAAGGTGCAATCCCCGTGCCGGCACCAATCATGATAATGGGGGTGTTTGGATCATGAGGTAAGCGGAATCGAGGGTTTGGCTCAATGAATATGGGAAGGGTATCGCCTTCTTCCAATTGAGCGCATAAATAGTCTGAACAAACACCACGGTAGTGTTTTTGTTGATGCGTGTATTCCACTACTCCTAAGGTAATGTGTACCTCGGCTCCAACCTCTGCTTGCGCGGAAGCAATGGAGTACATGCGTGGGCTAAGTGGTCGTAAAAATGCGAACCATTGTTGGGGATCAATGGTGGCGGGGTAAGCTTGAATCATCGCGTATAAAGGGGTGACGCTCGCGTAGTGTTGAGCTTTTTCGGGATGCTCTACCAGTGCGATCAGTTCAGGGTGTTGGCTGATTTGTGCCCATTTTTTTACTAAAGCCACACTGTTTTGGGTCAGTTCAACATGGTGTGTCAACGCTTCGATTAAGGGCAAAGATTGGCCTGACTTTAGCTGTACTAATGCTTCGGGTTTAAAGTCAAAGAGTGCTAAAAAGTCCTGCACCAAATCGGTATTATTAGTAGGGAGTATGCCCAAACTATCACCCGGGCTGTACTGTATTCCCGAATCACCCAAGTCAATCTCTATATGCAAGGTGTTTTTGTTGGCTTGGCGAGCAGTGATTTTTTGTTTTTGAATGAGCTCAGCCAGATAAGGGCGCGTCCTATCATAGGTCTTTGAGGCTGGCGTTATTTGTACAGCGGGGCTGGATACGGCTGGCGTTTCATTATGCAATAGCTCCGATAAGCATGCATGCAGTTGTTCTTGCCATTGAGTAACCGAGTCCTCGTAATCGACGTCGTTATCCAGCCGAGGTAAAAGGCGTTTAGCGCCCAGCGCTTCAAGTCGTTCATCCCATTTTTTGCTTGCCTCGCAAAATAAAGGATAGGAGCTGTCACCTAAGCCCACCACAGCAAAAGAAAGATGCTCTAGATTGGGAGCGCGTTTACCGAATAGGTATTTAGAAAAAGAAATGGCTTCCTCGGGGAACTCGCCCTCGCCCTGTGTAGAGCTGACAAAAATCACAATATCTTCTTCGGTGATTTGTTTGTTTTTGTAGTCCCCCAAGCGGTAATGCTGCAAGCGCACAGGTAAAGATTGCAACGACTCATGTAAACGCTCGGCGACACGGTTAGCGTTGCCGGTTTGGGAGGCGGATAAAATCGTCACAGTACGCGTGGTTGTAGCCGTTGCTGTTGAGACCTGATCTAGGTCGGCGCTGAAAGACTGCAGTCCGTCAACTTTGGATTTGGCCCAGCAATAACCGGATAGCCAAGCGAGTTCCTTAGTGCTTAACTGGTCTATGTTCTGAATAAGTTCAGTGGATACGATCATGGTTATAGCTATCCCAGTTGTTCGATCATGCCCGCCGCGACGGTGCGGTGGCTGATATCATCAATCAAAATAAATGCGCCAGTCGCTTTGTTATCAAGGTAGCGATTAGCAGCAATGGGTTGTTGTAAAAGCAGTTGGACTTTAGCCATATCATTCATTTGTATTGGTCTAGCGGCAGGTTTTTCTTTTAGTTCGTGTAGATCCAAAACGCTAGCTATACCGCTAATTTTGGCGTAGACGGTTTTAGTCGTGTGCTTTAGCCAATATTTGCGAGCTGGGTTTAATGGCTGATCGTCAAACCAGCAAAGCGAAGCATGGATATGTTGATGGTTTTGGACGGGGTGCTCCACGGCAACAAGGGTATCGCCTCGAGAAATATCGAGCTCATCTTTTAAAGTGATAGTTAAGACTTCGCCCGGTTGAGCTTGTTCTTGTTGACCATGGATGCCATAAATGGCTGCGATGGTGCTGCGTTGTTGGCTTGGTAGCAGGCGTATAGCTTGCCCTACCTGCAGCTGGCCTTGTTCTAAACGGCCTTGGTAGCCACGAAAATCGTCTTTGGCACTGCCGTCCTGACGCGCTACGCGTTGTATAGGAAAAAGCGCAAGCCCAGGTTCAGGTTGGGCTGTGTCTGTAATAGGGAGCGTATTAAGGAGTGTGAGCAAGCTCGGGCCGTCATACCAAGGCATGTTGGCACTGGAATGCACAATATTGTCCCCATGCAGGGCAGAAATGGGCACAAAATGCACAGCAGTGAGCTGAAGCTGTTTGGCGAGTTGTGTATACGCGTTTTGGATGGCTGTAAAGGCCGCTGCATCGTAATGTAATAAGTCGAGCTTATTGATTGCCACAATAATATGCGGGCAGGCTAATCGCTTTAAAAGCACGCTATGACGTATGGTTTGCGGTAATAAGCGTACCGGCTGTTGCTGTAAATCTAAGCGGGAAGCATCAATTAAGACAATCGCGGCATCAGCTGTAGAAGCCCCTGTGACCATATTGCGTGTATATTGTTCATGCCCTGGGGTATCAGCCAAAATGAACTTACGTTCAGGGGTACTGAAATACCGATACGCGACATCAATCGTGATGCCTTGTTCTCTTTCTGCGGCAAGCCCATCTGTCAGCAGCGCAAAATCCAATGGCGCTTGGTCTGTATGGTGATATGAATTGGATTTAAGCTGTTCAATGTGGTCACTTAATAAAACATGGCTGTCATAAAGCAGGCGACCAATTAGTGTGGATTTACCATCATCGACGCTGCCAGCGGTGATAAAACGGAATACCGTTGGGGTTTGAGTTGTCATCGTGAATCCTTGGCATGAGGCAAATTAAAAATAACCAGCGCGTTTGCGCTCTTCCATTGCTGCTTCCGATGCGCGGTCATCTAAACGCGTGGCGCGCCGCTCGGATAGGGTGGCTTGGGCGGTTTCCAAGATAATTTCTGCAGCGGTTTTGGCTTGGCTTGGGACGGGGCACGTGCAGCTGATATCGCCAACAGTTCTAAAGCGAACAGAGCGTTGCTGACTGATTTCTTTGGGCTGTTTTGGGGTAAGTGGGGTAACGGGAACCAGCAAACCATTACGCTCTACGACTTCACGTTCATGCGCATAGTAAATGCTGGGCAAAGCGAGCTGCTCGCGTTCTATGTATTGCCAGATATCTAGTTCAGTCCAATTAGATATAGGAAAAACACGCATGTTTTCATTGGGATGTAAGCGCGTGTTATATAAAGACCAGAGTTCAGGGCGTTGGTTTTTGGGATCCCATTGTCCAAACTGGTCTCTAAAAGAAAAAATACGCTCTTTAGCGCGGGCTTTTTCTTCATCACGGCGTGCGCCGCCCATCAGAGCATCAAATTGATACTGCTCAATGGCTTCTAACAGGGTGACGGCTTGAGCGGCGTTGCGTGAGTCATTGTCATGGCGTAAGACAACGGTGCCACGCCGAATGGAGTCTTCCACATGCGCAACGATGAGTTCAGCACCCGTACGCGCTACGATTTCGTCTCTAAAAGCAATGACCTCTGGGTAGTTATGTCCTGTATCCACATGCAAAAGCCTAAAGGGCAACTGCAAGGGTCGGTTAGGTAAGGCAAAGGCTTTGCAAGCTAAGGCAAAAAGCACAACCGAGTCTTTGCCCCCAGAAAAGAGTAAGGCGGGGTTTTTTGTTTCAGCAATGGTTTCCCGAATAATATAAATGGACTCCGCCTCGAGCCAGTCCAGATGACGGTTCACAATAGCAGCCATAAAAGCACACTCAACACATAAATAAAAATTAAGAGAGGGAGGACGTGGGGTTAGCGTGTAAGCCACATTCTTTACTGTCTTGACTTTCCCACCACCAACGCCCAGCACGCAGGTCTTCGCCTTGGCGTATGGGCTTGGTACATGGCTCACAGCCGATGCTGGGCATGCCGTGGTGATACAACGGGTGGATAGGAATAGAATGGGCATGGATATAGGCCCACACCTGTTCGTGCGTCCAGTCAGCCAGGGGATTGAATTTTTCTAAGTTGTGAGCAGTATCCCACTCGCGCTGAGGCAACAGTTGACGAGTGGGAGATTGCTCCCGTCGTTGCCCTGTGATCCATGCCGTTTTATGAGCTAGGGCGCGTTGTAAGGGCTCGATTTTGCGAGCAAAACAACAGGCTTTGCGCACGCCAAGTGATTGATAAATATCAAGAAAGTCGTGTGTGGTTTCAAAGTCTTGTAACGACTGGGGTAAAGGTTGATAAACAGTAAAAGTCAAGTGATCGTAGTGTTTTTTTACGATATCGAGATAGCTCAAAGCTTCGGCATGGAGTTTGCCTGTATCGAGTACGATGATTTCAATAGGTAGTTGTAATTGGGCAATAGCATGCGTTAGCACCATATCCTCGACAGCCAAGCTATTGGCAAGCACAACCTTTTTGTGCTGTTGGGCAATTTGGCTTAGTTGCTGTTCCAAATTTTGGATCAAAGGTGGTAGTGACACCGATTGGGTGATCGTAGTAGGTGGAATTTGCCACAATTGGATAGGGATAAATGAACTCATGGCTTGCTCAACAAAAATCAAGAATGACTTTCTATGCTAGCCATGAAGTCGTCCCAAAGGGAAAGAAGCAATTGCTCTTTTTATATGCCTATGAGGGTTATGTAAATATAGCTAAAAGGTGTATGCGTTTCATGTTTTTACACGCTAAGTCCTTATAGCTAAAAGGAAAATACATACAAGGATTTGATGTTTGGTTTTTATGAGATGGCCTCTAAGATAAAAAAGTTAGCTTTTTTACATCAAAGACGTTATGGATTATTTTCCTTTGTATGCCAATCTAAAACAGCGCCCAGTTTTAGTGGTTGGAGCCGGCGAGGTGGCTTTTAGAAAAATTGAGCTACTACGGCAGGCGGGGGCGCAGGTTCGTGTGATCGCAGCAAAGGTGGGAGCCGCGGTACAACAGTTGCTTGAGCAAAATCAGGTGCAGTGGCTGAAAGCCCATTTTGAGCCAAGTGATGTGGAGCAAGCGGTTTTAACGATCGCAGCGACAGACGATGCCCAGCTAAATCAAGCGGTGCATGATGCTTGTGTGCAACGACATCGCCTAGTGAATGTGGTCGATAATCCCGCATTATGTACCTTTATTGTGCCGGCCATTGTGGATCGTTCCCCAGTTCAGATTGCCATTAGTACGGGTGGCACAGCACCTGTTTTAGCGCGACAGTTACGCCAGAAAATAGAACAAGCCTTACCACCGGTGTTGGCCCCTATGGCGACGTTGGCAGGGCAATATCGTTCTCGGGTCAAAGCTGTACTTACACAAGCGACTGTGCGTCGCAGCTTTTGGGAAAAGTTGTTTGCAGACCCGATTTTTACCGAAGCCCTGAGCGCACAGCGAGCGCAGCACGCAGAGCAGCGTTTACAGCAGTTGCTTCACACCCAGGTCGATACGACCTTAATCGGTCAAGTCACCTTAGTAGGTGCTGGGCCTGGGGATAGCGGGTTGTTAACACTGGCCGGATTTCAAGCTTTGCAGGCGGCGGATGTGGTGTTATATGACGCGCTGGTGGGCAAAGACGTATTAGCTTTTA
>JAAYRP010000235.1 GCA_012518715.1 Alcaligenaceae bacterium
ACGGTAATGGGGCCATCTATGCCTAGAACAGGCGCTTTTACCTTTTTGAATCGTTTTGCACCAACAACGCGCTTAACCTCGATCAATACCCAGAATTCAATCAATACCGTGGGCATGCGTGTGGTGCCAAGTCAACCTAAAGTGCTGGTATTAGCCCCTTAATGTAAAGACGGGATGTTTTATGTCGGAATTTAATCGTGCCGAACTGTTTGCTCGGCTTAATCCCTTAAGTTATCAGGCATTAGAGGGGGCGACGGCATTTTGTAAGCTGCGTGGGCACCCTTATGTGGAATTAGTGCATTGGGTTTATCAGCTTATCAACACGACGCAGTCTGATTGGCAAGTGCTTTTGCAGCAGGCCGAAGTCGATGAGGTGGCATTGGAGCAAGATATTTTGCGCGCCTTAGATCGACTACCTAAAGGGGCGGGGGCGATTTCAGATTTGTCACATCATATTGATGAGGTGGTACAGAGCGCCTGGTTATATGCCTCATTGCAATGCCAGCGAGCGCAGATTCGTAGTGGGGATTTGTTGATCGCAACATTGCAACACGCGAGTCTGAAACAAGTGCTAAGGCAGATGTCCTCCCAGTTTGCTCGGGTTTCGCTAGAGACTGTATTACAAACAGCAAATCAGTGGCAGGCGCTATCCGCTGAGCAGGAATCAAATCGGGAGCACAGCGCGGAAGCGACCGCTACGGGTTCGGTGTTAGAGCAATATGCGCAGAATTTAACACAAAAAGCGCGTGAAGGAGCACTGGATCCGGTTTTAGGGCGTGACGATGAAATTCGACAGATGATCGATATTTTATTGCGTCGCCGGCAGAATAATCCCTTATTAGCTGGCGAGGCAGGGGTGGGGAAAACGGCGATTGTAGAAGGCTTAGCACAGCGATTGGTTCATAAAGAAGTACCGCCGGCGTTGCAAGGAGTAGAGCTGTACTTGTTAGATATGGGGCTGTTGCAAGCAGGGGCTGGTGTTAAAGGAGAGTTTGAAAAGCGTTTGGTTCAGCTTTTAGAAAGTGTAGAACAAAGCCCGGTACCTATTATTTTATTTATTGATGAAATTCATACTTTGATTGGAGCGGGGGGCACAGAAGGTACGGGTGATGCCGCAAACTTATTAAAACCTGCTTTAGCGCGTGGCCAACTGCGTACGATTGGGGCGACAACCTGGAGTGAATATAAAAAATACATTGAAAAAGACCCTGCTTTAACGCGTCGCTTTCAGGTAGTCACCGTTGAGGAGCCGACGGCAGAGCAAGCACGAGAAATGTTGCAAGGCATAGCAAATCATTTAAGTGAACATCATCAGGTATTAATTTTAGATGAGGCCATACGTAGTGCAGTACAACTGTCGCAACGCTATATCCCCGCACGTCAGCTGCCGGATAAAGCCGTAGCTTTATTGGACACGGCGGCAGCTCGGGTGGCAATTAGTCAGCATACCCTTCCCGCTCCCGTGGAGCGGGCACAACGGGAACTGGATCGCTTACATTTAGAGTATGCGCTTTATCAAAAAGAAAAACGACTTGGCTTAAGCGATGCCCAGATGGGCACGCAGTTAGAAGAGGAGCTAGAGCAGGCAGCAGAACAATTAGCAATCTGGGAAAAGCGTTGGCAACAGGAGCGCGCACTAACTCAAGAGATTGTGCAGACACAACGGCAGTTATGTGATGATCTCGAAACAGAGGCGAGGTTTGATCTACAAGAACGGCTTTTTGCGCTGCGAGATGAGCTTTTTGCTCTGCAGGGGGAGCAGCCTTTGGTGTATGCGATGGTGGATACAGCGATAGTAGCTGCTGTGGTGGCTGACTGGACCGGTATTCCTGTTGGCCGCATGGTTAAAAATGAGTTGGATGATGTCTTGCAATTAGCGCCTCGTTTGGCGCAGCGGGTGTTGGGTCAAGATCATGCCTTAACACAAATCGCACAGCGTATTCAAAGCGCACGCGCCCGTATTTTAGATCCACACAAACCTGCGGGGGTGTTTTTGCTTTGTGGCCCTAGCGGTGTAGGCAAAACAGAAACCGCGTTGGCGTTAGCGGATGCATTGTATGGGGGCGAGCATAATGTCATTACCATCAACATGA
>JAAYRP010000236.1 GCA_012518715.1 Alcaligenaceae bacterium
GCCGTCGGAACCGTCATCGCCGCCGTCGGAGCCATCATCGCCGCCGTCGGAACCGTCATCGCCGCCGTCGGAGCCATCGTCACCGCCGTCGGAGCCATCGTCACCGCCGTCGGAGCCATCGTCACCGCCGTCGGAGCCATCATCACCGCCGTCGGAACCGTCATCGCCGCCGTCGGAACCGTCATCGCCGCCGTCGGAACCATCGTCACCGCCGTCGGAACCATCATCACCGCCGTCGGAACCATCGTCACCGTCGTCAATTGGTGGCACGTCATTAGCACCGCCTTTACTGGAAGACCCTCCAGAGTTAGCAATGGCTGCAATCAACCCCCCTGCCATTAAACTTCCTACTACAACTGCTTCTTCAGCACTGCTAGCCACTGCAGCACCAGCAGTTGTTAAGCTTTCAATAGATGCAATTTCAGCCAAATTCAACCCAGTAAAAGGCTCTGCATATGTCGCCACCAATAATGTTCCATCCTCTTCCTCAAAGACCAGAACATGGGCTTCATCACTTAAGGAGGAGAAAAAATTCTGGATAGTTATCTGCTCGTTATCCTGCAAAACTAGAATTAAATCATCGCCTTGCTGGCTAACAGAAACAACATCACTAGCGTTAATCTGTATTTTTACTATGCTTGCTTGATCCAGCACTATAGAGTTAGCTCTTGCTGTATTGAGTACAGCCCCGCCTTGTTTATCAATTACAGTAATTAACGCACTCATGTATTGCTCCTTAAACTATATCCAGTACTCAATCAACCCTGCATTTAGCCTATGAGGATTGAGTGTAAAATAGCTAAATTCTAATCCAGAAAAAATAATGATTTGAGAGAGCCCACCAGGCAAAAAGACACCCTTACATTCTCTACCAAAATCTCACAGTTATGCTGTTAACAACAGCCAGCCCACTATATGATAACAAATTATCACAAAAAACAAGCAAATATTATTGCCAACTACACAATAAATATACATAGACGCCCATGCTAGCAACCACCCTCGCCCCCGCTATTTTTGCCGCTTATATCCAAATATTTTCAGGCGACTACTATGTATTTAAAATCAAACAGGGAGATCGTCCTACTTTCTCGCTTCTACTAAAATCCTTAATCACGGCACCAAGTCAACGCCGGGGGGCTTTCAGAGATTGGTTAATGTATACCCTCTTTTTTAGTCTCACTCTGACAGCTCTTAATCTTGATATACTAAAAACATCACTTTTTTCAACCAGTGAACTTTTTTTCTGGCTTTGCGCTTTATGTTTATCAGCTAAAATTGATTTTCATACTAAGCTACTGCCCAATGCCATCACATATACTTTATGGATAGTTGGCGCTCTACTACATATCTATAACGCAACCGACCCCTGGCATATTTTTATTATTCCCAGTCTAGCTTTTTATTTATTAGGTCTATTTATTAATTTAATTTCAGTAAAAATATTAAAGTATTCAATGGTGGGGCTAGGTGATATCAAACTGCTTAGTGTTGTCATTTGCTGGATGGGCTCTAGTTTTATGGTGATATCATTACTTCAGGCCTGTTTATTATTCCTTATTATCCAACCATTCAAAAAGGTACGACCAGCACTACAACCTTTTGGGCCTTTCATTGTGATAGGGGTTTTTGGCACCCTCCTCCTCCCCTCTCTAAGCTCTCTACTGTATTAGCTTATTTAATTTTTACACCCTATAAAAATCATGAAAAAAGCCCAAGCCTGATTTTACATCAGACTTAGGCTTTAATTATTTAACTCTAGGCCACTTAGTAATTAAGATAACCTAATAAAAATTATGACTTTCCCTTTTTATTTTAAATTTGGGTCTTTAGTAAAACGTAAGTAAGGCAGTTTGATATCAATATCGCCAAATTTTTCTTTTGCTTGCTCATCATTTAAGCTCAAGCCCACAATCACATCCTGACCAGGCTGCCAATCCGCGGGCGTCGCAATAGGTACACCATCCGTCGCTTGCACCGCATCCAAAGCACGTAAAATCTCAGCAAAGTTACGCCCTACGGACATAGGGTACGACATAGTTAAGCGGATCTTTTTATCAGGCCCAATAATAAATACGGTACGCACAGTCGCACTATCGGCGGGAGTGCGACCATCGGGTAGGTAAGCTTCAGCAGGAAGCATGTTGTAGAGCTTCGCTACTTGTAAAGACGTATCATCAATAATGGGGAAGTTTGCTGGCACCCCTGCAAACGCCTCAATATCGCGAATCCATTTTTTATGGTCTTCCACATCATCCACAGAAACGCCCATAACTTTGGTATTACGTTTTTCAAACTCAGGGGCTAAACGAGCCACCGCACCGAATTCAGTGGTACATACGGGTGTGAAATCTTTTGGGTGAGAAAATAAAATAGCGTAGCTATCCCCCATCCAATCGTGCAGGGTAATTTCACCCGCGGTCGAGTCCGTTGTAAAGTTTGGTGCAACATCATTGATACGTAATGACATGATCATCCCCTTTAGTGTGAGTTAAATAAAACGTCATTTTCATAGCACTATTTTCATGCTACCACACTCTATGCGCTTTGCTTGATCTGTCTAGTTATATGTATTTAACCAAAGGTTTCAAACCTAGCGTTACGCTTCCGTTTTACTGTCCTTGCCTTGCCTAAAACCGCTTTCTACCACTACTATCAGTTTTTACGTTAGAAAATATGACAAAAGGAGTATATTCATGAAAATCAAACGCTGGCTTGCCTTTGGTGCCGCCTGTTTTGCTCTGAGCGCCACTACCGCCTTTGCGCAAGAAAAGCGCGAGTTCTCGGTTTCCACCGTTTTATCAGATGCTTTTCCTTGGGGGCAAGCCGCTGAGAAATGGGCCGAGTTAGTCAAAGAGCGTTCTGATGGTCGCATCACTCTAAAAATCTACCCTAACGCCCAGCTCGTCTCAGGTGATCAGACCCGTGAATTTTCTGCAATGCGCAGTGGCCTAATTGATATGGCTGTTGGCTCTACCATCAACTGGTCTACCCAAGTTCCCGAGGTCAACCTGTTCTCTTTACCCTTTTTAATGCCTGATCATGCAGCTGTTGACGCCATTACTCAGGGTGAAGCTGGTAAAATGGTCTTTGATGCTATCGAAAAACGTGGTGTAATGCCATTAGCATGGGGCGAAAACGGTTTTCGTGAAATCTCCAACTCCAAGCAGGCGATCACTAAACCCGAAGACCTCAAAGGCCTAAAAATCCGTGTGGTCGGATCCCCTTTGTTCCTAGACACCTTTAATGCCTTGGGTGCCAACCCTACCCAAATGAGCTGGACCGATGCGCTACCCGCGCTCACCACTGGTGCTGTTGATGGTCAAGAAAACCCCTTAGCTGTCTACGATGTCGCCCGCGCCGATCGCGCTAATCAAAAATACCTGACACTCTGGCACTACATGAATGACCCCCTCATTTTTGGTGTAAGCCAACGTGTTTGGAAAACCTTATCCGCCGAAGACCAACAGCTTCTAAAAGAAGCCGCAGTGGATGCTGGCAAATGGGAAATCGAAAAATCCCGTGCTGATCTAGAAAAAACTCTAGAAATCATCCGCGAGCGTGGTGTTGAAATCACAGAACTTACCCCCGAGCAACACCAAGCTTTTGTTGACGCTACACAAAGCGTGTACGAAAAATGGATTCCCCGTATTGGAAAAGATCTAGTGGATGCGGCTCAAAAAGCCATCGCTGAACGCTAAATCTTACATAACCAATGGGCGCAGTTTATCTGCGCCTTTGTTTTTTTAGTGTTGAATTTTATGTCTAAACCTAGAACCCGCATTGAGTCGTGGCTAGGAATTATCGCCTTAGCCGCTATTTGTATTATTAGCTTGGCCAATGTGGTGGTGCGCTATACCACCAACGCCTCCTTTGCTTTCACCGAAGAATTCTCTGTTTTTCTGATGGTGATCCTGACTTTTGCTGGTGGCGCTGTCGCGGCCCGAAGCAATGAGCATATTCGTATTACGTTATTAGAACAAAAAATCGGCCCAACCGGACGCCGTATCATTTACACCTTGCAATGGTTAGGAAGTGTAGCCGTTTTGGGTTTAGTCATTTGGTATAGCGGCACCTTTACCTATCAAGAATACGAATGGGAATCATTATCCCCTGGCTTAGGCTACCCAACATGGATTTATTTAATTTGGCTGCCCATCTTATCCATTGCTATTTTAATCCGCAGTACACAAAATTTTATTGGTCGCTTACGTCAAGGCAATGAGGAGCAAGCATGAGTCCCGATTTATGGATGTTAGTGAGTTTTGGGATTTGCTTGTTGATTGGTATGCCCGTCGCCTTTGCCTTAGGCCTAGGCGGTGCCATCGGAATTATCATGGGGCTATCCCCAGATATGCTCAGTACGCTGGGCATGAACACCTATAATAGTATTGCTAAATATCCCCTTATCGCGATTCCGTTATTTATTTTAACGGGGTTGATTTTTGAGCGCGCTGGGGTAGCGGCAAGCTTGGTGACCTTTGCTCAATCCCTTATTGGACAACGCCATGGTGGCTTAGCGCTAGTTGCGGTGTTAGTGTGCTTAATTATGGGGGGTATGAGTGGCTCTGGTCCTGCCGATGCGGCGGCCGTCGCTATGGTTATGCTGCCAAGTATGTCTAAAGCCGGCTACCCTCGTCCCTTTTCTGCCTCGTTGATTGCTGCTGCGTCTTCCACTGCTATCCTTATTCCACCTTCTATTGCTCTTATTTTATATTCTGTCATGATGCCTGGCTTGGACTTGCGTGCTTTATTTGCAGCGGGTCTTTTTCCTGGGATTTTAGCTGGTGCCTCATTATTAGTACCTGCCTACTTACTGGCTAAGCGCAATGGGTGGGAAGCCGAAAAGACCGAGGAACGTCCCCCAATCAAAGAGAGCTTTGTTAAAGCGCTCCCTGCGCTTTTTGCACCGGTGATTATTTTGGGGGGGTTGCGCTCTGGGCTTTTCACCCCCACCGAAGCGGCTGTTGTCGCTGTGACCTATGGGCTAATTCTCGGCACACTGATTTACCGCCAACTGACTTGGCGTGCACTCTTAGACATGTTTAATGAGGCCGCCAAAATTTCAGGCGTGGTCTTATTGATTATCGCTCTAGCCGGTATTTTTGCTTGGGCAGGTACGACGTTAGGAACTTTTACCCGTCTTGCCGAAGCCATCTTATCGATTTCCGATAACTCGTGGACGCTACTGCTTTTAGTAATGATCTTAGTGCTACTGGCAGGTATGCTTTTGGATGCGATTTCTATTTATTTAATCCTGACCCCAGTGCTTGTTCCCTTAATTAATCATTTTGAATGGAATCCGATTTGGTTTGGGATTTTATTAGCGATGAATATCGCTATCGGCCAGTTCACGCCCCCGGTGGCAGTTAACCTTATGGTGACCACAAAGGTCGCTAATATCCGTCTCGAACATACCTTTGGCTGGGCCATGCTGTTTATGGTCACTATGTTTAGCGCCCTCGTTTTAGTTATGATTTTCCCCGGTATTGCCCTCTGGTTACCGGAATACTTAGGATTTTCTATAGACTAGGAGCCAACTTAATCCCTATATGCTACCTTGGCAGCCCCTATAACGCTGCCAAGGTCTTTATCAGTTCACTCCTAAGTTAAAAATTCACATTTACGGTCGCCCATACGGTGCGACCAGGATCTTTCACAATAGTCGTGCCAGCATAACCAAAGCCAGCATTACCCGCTAGGTTTAAATGCTCGGCATAAGCTTTATCAAATACATTATCCACCCCTAAGGTAAAACGGACCGTCTTATTAGGCTGATAACCCGCATGGAGTGCTAATGTACTAAAGCCAGCACTAGCCCCAAAGTCTTTACCTACGACATTGCCTTGGTACCTCGCATAACGGGTTTGTTTTGCTACCACGCGCCACACTGCCCCCGCTGACCAACCATGACGCTCATAGTCCACATTGAATCGGGCCTCTAGTGGTGGCATTTGTGGCAGGGCTCGCCCGTCACTACGATTCTTACCCCACGCATAGGCGGCATTGGCTCCCACTTTCCAATTAGGGCTCAGTACATAATCTGCTCCCATTTCTGCCCCCATAATGCGTGCCTGAATATTACGTGCCTGGCTACGCATCCCCATCATGCCGCCTGACAAATAATCAAATAAGATGTAATCATTGATCTGTCCGACGTAAGCAGATGCCCAAGCACTCAAGTTTTCTTTTTGATAGTTCAAGCCTATGTCCAACTGTGTGGTTTTTTCTGGCTGTATGGCCTCAAAAGCATTCACACTACCTGCTGGACCCATATTAGGAGAAATGAGCTCCCAATAATCGGGCATGCGCTGCAC
>JAAYRP010000237.1 GCA_012518715.1 Alcaligenaceae bacterium
ACGGTACACTCGCTCATGAAAATGTTGGCGCTCTATAAAGGCTTAAAATTTACCTTGGTTTCTCCGCCTGGGTTGGAAATGCCGACTGAGATCATTGAGCATGTCGCAGCACGCGGTAATCATGTGATTGAGCAAACGCACTCGATGGCCGAAGGGTTAAAGGGCGCGGATGTGATCTATGCCACCCGTGTACAAAAAGAACGTTTTAATGATGAGCAGCTAGAAGGCTACAGTGCCGATTTTCAAATTAATAAAGCGCTCATTGATACTTATGCCAAAGAGGATGTGATCATCATGCATCCTTTGCCGCGAGATAGCCGAGCCGGCTCACATGATCTGAGTGTGGATTTGAATCACGATCCACGTTTAGCGATTTTCCGCCAAGCCGATAATGGTATTCCCGTGCGCATGGCTATTTTTGCTGTTTTGCTTGGTGTGGAAAATCTAGTACAACACTCCATGCGTGATGTGACCTGGAGCCCGCCTTCGCATATTGGACCAGAAGACGCGGTATTTCACGGTATGTATTGATTCCTATTTTCACCACTTAAATGCAGCGACCTTGATACACATTAAGGTCGCTGTTTTTATTTAGGGGCATAGTAGTGGAGTCGGCGTCTATGCCAAATGGAAAAAGGAAACAATGGTGTTTGATGAAGTAACCCAACGCTTTTTGCTTAAAAATAAATCGCTTTTGCCCGTGGTGCAAGGGGGGATGGGGATAGGGATATCCGCGCATCGGCTTGCTGGTGCTGTAGCTAAACTGGGCGCCTTAGGGACCATATCCAGTGTGGATTTACGTCGCCACCATCCTGATTTGATGCAAAGCTGTAGCGAGCAGCCAACTAAGTCGCATATTAATGCGTGTAATCTGATCGCATTAGACCGTGAAATCAAAGCCGCGAAGACAATTGCCCAAGGGCAAGGCGCTATCGCAGTCAATATCATGAAAGCCGTCTCGGCTTACCCCGATTTTGTGCGTCAATCGTGTGAAAGTGGAGCTGATGCGATTGTGGTAGGGGCTGGGCTGCCTTTGGATTTACCCGATCTGGCGGCAGATTACCCCGATGTCGCGCTGATTCCTATTTTGTCTGATGCCAGAGGCACACAGCTGGTACTGCGTAAATGGATGCGGAAAAATCGTTTGCCAGATGCGATTGTGTTAGAAAACCCTAAATTTGCAGCGGGCCATTTGGGGTTGGCTGACACGCAAGACATGGATAAACCTAACTATCAATCCATCCAGGCCTTAGAGCAAACTCAAGAAATCTTTGAGAAATTAGGCATTGCCCCCATTCCTTTAATTGTTGCTGGGGGTATACACCAGCCTAAGCAAGTGCAGGCATTGCTCAATGCAGGGGCAAGCGCTGTGCAACTAGGTAGTGCATTTGCGGTAACGCTCGAAGGCGATGCGCATGACAATTTCAAAAAAGTCTTGGTCGAAGCCGAGCCAGAAGACATCGTGACCTTTATGAGTGTGGCTGGCTTACCGGCGCGTGCGGTGCGTACCCCATGGTTAGAGGCTTATTTGCATAAAGAGAAAAAACTACAAGAGGTGGCAAAGGCACGTGACTGCTCGGAGGGTTTTGATTGCTTGGCATTTTGTGGTTTACGCGATGGGGTCGCCAAAAGCGGGCAGTTTTGTATTGATCGGCAGTTGGCCTATGCCTTGGCAGGCGATATCGCCCGAGGGCTATTTTTTCGGGGTTCAGAGATTTTACCTTTAGGTAAAGCGATTGCTCCCGTAAAAGAGCTGATGGCTTATTTGCTTAGTGCATTAAGCCCTACAGCGCCGGCAGCGGCCTCTTGATGTATAACCGTCGCCATATTTAGCGGGAAAATTATTTTTGTTATCCTGTAGAACGGTTTACACTACTAGAATCCTAAACAGCCCGATATAATGATAGCTTTTTAGTTCATTGGGGCTGTTTTTGATTTTTTTCCCCTTATTTGGAACCCTCTTTTGGCGATGAAGTTTGGCATCAATAAAAAGGAGCTGCCGCCCGCGCTCCTCATGCTGTTTATAGGCATGGCAACCGTTTTGGGCAGTTTAAATTATCAAATAGGCTCTTTGGCGCGTATGGGGCCGGGCTATTTTCCTTTGCTCTTAGGAGCAGGGTTGATGTTGGTTGCCTTACTGATCGCTTTAAGCCCACCAGAACCGCAGTCTGTCACGACCTCTTTTGTACCCCAGTTTAGGGCTTGGTTTTTGGTTGTGGCATCTATTTTATTGTTTATTGCCTTAGGACAATACGGCGGGCTGATTCCTGCGACCTTTGTATTGGCTTTTGTAGCGACACTAGCAGATCAGAAAAACACATGGAAAACGGCGCTTGTGGTCGCCGTGGTACTGACCCTGATGGCGATCATTGTATTTTATTATGCATTGCAAATGCAGTTTCCTCTCCTGCGCTGGGGTTGATCCATGTTAGATAACATTATTCTTGGTTTTCAAACAGCGCTGTCGCTGCATAATTTGTTTTACTC
>JAAYRP010000238.1 GCA_012518715.1 Alcaligenaceae bacterium
AGAGGCCTTGCATGCCCAGCATCGTCCTCAGGACCCGCCGTTAATTTTGGCAGGGGGATTCGCCATCATAATGTATTGGCACAAATACAGCGTCATCACCCTTTTGCGGTAGATGTAAGTAGTGCGATTGAAGATGCCCCAGGTATAAAAAATGCAGAAAAAATACAGCAGTTTATGCGAATAATGAACCAATCGCCATTCCAGCAGTCTGATGAGTAAGATCGACTTTTAGGACAGACGTATGCAGGTTATCACCTTGGGCCCACTTTCCATGAATGCGAGCTTGCTGTTTGCGTTGCTGGCTTTGATGTTGATGTTTTTTGTGGCTGGCTACATAGGAAAAAAACAACAACAAAACATAGAATCAACGCTGTGGTGGATTACTTTAGGGGCGGTACTCGTTGGGCGCTTGAGTTTTGTTGCACGGTTCTGGACGGATTATCGTGGGGACTGGGTGGCAATCATTAACTTGCGTGATGGGGGATTTATGTGGCAGGCCGCTTTGGTTTTTGCGGTCGTGTTGATGATGGCGCTGGTATGGCGGCGCCCTCCATTACGTCATGGAGTGTTCCGTAGTGTTGGTGCTGCAGTGGTTACGTATGGACTGCTGTGGGGTGGTTTTAGCTTATGGGCGCCTTCACCCGCACAGCAGATGCCTAAAATTCAATTGGTCGATTTAGAAAATAAAGCCGTGTCTTTGGTCGAGTACGAAGGAAAACCGGTGGTTCTGAACTTATGGGCAAGCTGGTGTCCACCATGTCGACGTGAAATGCCGGTTTTAGAGGCGGCGCAACAATCCCATCCAGACTTACATTTTATTTTTGCTAATCAGGCGGAAACCGCACAAATTGTGCAACAGTATCTAGATACAGAGTCGCTAAAATTAGAAAACGTATTACTTGATAAAAATACGCAGCTCGCTGAGCTAATTCAAAGCCGTGGGCTGCCGACGACACTTTTTATTGATGCACAGGGCCGCATACAAAGTTATCGTATGGGCGAGCTTTCTCAGGCAACGCT
This sequence comes from Alcaligenaceae bacterium, assembly GCA_012518715.1. Classification (GTDB taxonomy): domain Bacteria; phylum Pseudomonadota; class Gammaproteobacteria; order Burkholderiales; family Burkholderiaceae_B; genus Paenalcaligenes; species Paenalcaligenes hermetiae. The sequence goes on from JAAYRP010000238.1 coordinate 1,021, forward strand.
TAACGCTTACCTATCTACACTTAAATAGCGTCTATTTGTGCAAAACAGTCTTTATTTTGTTTTAATTTGTTACGGATTTGTCTTTTTATGACTTTTTGGGGTGGTAAAGTCATAACAGATTGTTAGAATAAAAAACCTTATTCATCAATAGGTTTAGGTTATGAATGAAAAGACCTCAACAAGCACAATAAGCAAGCCGGTTTTTTTCAGCTCGGCCGGTATTTTGCTTTTGCTGGCTTTTGTGGTGACCGTATTCCACGAAGGTTCACTCAAAGTATTTGATCAAGTGCAGAGCTGGATTGTAAATGATGTCGGCTGGTTTTATATTTTGGTGGTGGCAGTAATTTTACTGGTCACCGTTTTTTGTATGTTCAGCCGTTTTGGCGATATTAAGCTCGGGCCAGATCACAGTACCCCAGACTACAACACCATTACTTGGTTTTCCATGCTGTTTTCGGCAGGGATGGGTATCGGCTTAATGTTCTTTGGTGTGGCCGAGCCGTTAATGCATACTCTGGCACCACCAGTGGGCGAACCTAATACCCCTGAAGCTGCCCGTGAAGCCATTCGTATTACGTTCTTCCATTGGGGATTCCATGCCTGGGCGATTTATGGGATCGTGGCTTTAGCCTTAGCATTTTTTGCTTATCGCTATCGTTTACCTTTGACCTTGCGCTCAGCGCTGTACCCTTTGATCGGTGAGCGTATCCATGGGCCAATTGGTAATGCTGTGGATATTTTTGCGGTGGTCAGTACCATACTTGGGGTAGCCACATCGCTAGGGTTTGGGGTGCTGCAGATCAACAGTGGTTTGAACCATTTGTTTGATATTCCCGTTAACTCTACCGTACAGGTTTTATTGATTATTGGCGCTACATTATTAGCCTCTTTGTCGGTATCGCTGGGGTTAGATAAAGGGGTGCGTCGTCTTTCTGAACTCAATATTATTTTGGCAGTGGCATTACTGCTATTTGTATTGATTTTGGGGCCGACCGTCTTTTTGATTAAGGCTTATGTAGAAAATACCGGCGGCTACCTATCAGAAATTGTAAGCAAAACTTTTAATTTATACGCTTACGAGAAAACGGATTGGCTTGGTGGTTGGACTTTGCTGTACTGGGGCTGGTGGCTATCTTGGTCGCCTTTTGTAGGCATGTTTATTGCGCGTGTTTCCCGTGGTCGTACCATCCGTGAATTTATTGCTGGTGTGATTTTATTACCCACCGCTTTTACGTTCCTTTGGATGACCGTATTCGGGGATAGTGCTATTGACTTGGTGATGAACCAGGGCGTGCAGGCGATTGCTGATGCGACCTTAAAAGATAGCTCCTTAGCACTGTATGTGTTTTTAGAGAATTTCCCTTTCTCTTCCTTCTTGAGTCTTGTTGCTATGGTCATGGTGTTGGTGTTCTTTGTCACCTCGGCTGACTCAGGGGCGTTAGTTGTCGACATGTTAGCCTCGGGTGGCAATGCCGAAACCCCCGTATGGCAACGTTTGTTTTGGGCTTTAGCGATGGGGGGAATGGCAATTGCCTTACTCTTAGCAGATGGCCTTCAAGCATTGAGTACCGCTACACTGGCTTCCGCTTTACCTTTTGCTTGTGTATTGCTTGTGGTGATGTGGGGGTTAGTCAAAGCGTTGCGTGAAGATGTGACCAAGCGCGATACGCACACACAGCTACACTTGGCACCACGCCATGGTGGGCCTACTACGTTAGATTGGCAGCGTCGTTTACGTAATTTAACCACTTATCCACGTCGTCGTCATATTCAGCGCTTTATGGAAGAGGTGGTGACGCCAGCACTAGAAGAGGTCGCTGCGGCGCTAACCAAGCAGGGAGCCAATACTACGGTAGAGCAAACCCCAAAACAGGTGGCGTTGCATGTGGAGCACGATAGCGAGTTAGACTTTGTGTATAAAGTGCGCCCAGAAGCTTACCCTTTGCCTGCTTTTGTGGAAAACGA